>JADFZC010000032.1 GCA_015232735.1 Oligoflexales bacterium
AAATATTTACATGGTCCACGAGAAATCTGCCTCAATTATTCAACATTAATCTAAACTAAAAATAAACCCAAACAATAAACAACTTAAAAACCTTCCTGTAGAGGTAAGAAACCTTTTATCAACTGCTTATGGGGCTGTCAACTTTTCGTTTAAAAAACTACTTTTTAGTTATTTGAAATGTTATCTTCACTAGGGAATTTTTGCCCTCTTTTCAGCAAGGATTACTAGGTTTATTATTAAAGTATAACGAATCAACTTCAAGCCGTCTTAATAAGCCACGAGATATTTTGCGATAGGATTTTGTAATTAGTTGCTTGTGCTTTCGCGCCAGCAACGTCTCCTGTGCCTTAAAGGCGAAGGATCTGTCACTGAATATCAATATGTTGCAAACAGATCCTATGCTTTTCTTCGCTTGCCAGGATACGTCCCTGACGCTTTCTCGACAGGGACTAACTAGATGCTGCAGCAAAAGCGGTAGTGTCATGTATTGCCGAGCCAAATTAATATGGGTTTTAGGTGCAATATGTTGAAATATCGGGATAGATCCTGTGTTCCTAATTTATTTTTGATGCATTGCTGAAGGGAACTTGAAGAATTTCTATCAGCAATTAAAAAAATATTTTGAAGGAGATGTTGTATTGTAGAGGAAATGATTTTTTTTATTGGTTCTAGATGGTAAAAACAGAAAGTTGAGATTTGATAGGGATATTTATTTTTTATTTTTGATAAAAAAAAGGTAATCCAGCATGGCGGCATCGCGGCAAAAATCGAAAAAATTAATTCCTGCCGCAAATAAGAAAAAAAGATTGACAAACGATGAGATTAGTTTGTTGGAAACATTCTGCAATGATGTAATATATCAAGAAATTTCGTATGGGGATTGGTTAAATTATCATGAAACTTTAGATCTAACGGTAAAGCTGGCTTTAACTAAGGATGAGGCCGAGAGAGGTTGCAAAAAAGAAATTTTTTGGACGAGGACAATTTACTCAGAAAAGACTGGGGTTCAAGTTTTGGAAAAAAGAGAAAAAGTGTCCAGGATTATAGAAATCCCTCCAGGTGTAAAAAATGGAGGCAAAATAGTGTTTAGCAAACTTGGGGATCAAAAGAAAAATGCGGTTGGAGACCTAAAGATAATCATTTCCATAATAAGCTAAAATCTATATTCAAAATCATATTATTTACAAAATATTAAAAATTGAAAATTAATGTCTTTCTTTGTTTGGCCGATTATACCTACGTATCGATCAGTATTTTCATGATTGTTCAAAACCACCTTTTTGAGGAGTCTACGATGACAGTGGTGAGCAATAAGATGCTTATAGAGAGCAGTGTGGAAATCCCTTTACTACCTTTGAAAGACATAGTTGTATTTCCGAATATGATAGTACCGGTTTTTGTAAATGAGGATCTTTGCATACAAGCTGTAGAGCATGCATTAACTGAACAAAAAAAGATTTTTCTTTCAGCATTTAAAGTTGCAAATAGACAAGGTGAGGGTTTGGAAAGTCATCTGGAGCCTCCTTTTGATATTTATGACATTGGAACGGTATGTTCGATAATGCGGACAAGGAAATTGCCGGATGGAAGAATGAAGGTTCTTGTTCAGGGATTGAATAAAGCAATGGTACTCGGATTGACTCAAACTGAGCCTTTTCCTATTGTGAAGATAAATATGATTCAGGATCCAAATATAATTAATTCCTCAAGTGAACTTGAAGCTTTGATCAGAGCGGTGAGAGAAAATCTGGAAAAGGTAGTAAGTCTTGGAAAGGTACTTAGTCCAGATATTCTGATGATTTTGGAAGATGTGAGTGATCCTGGCAGATTAGCGGATCTAGTCGCTTCAAATTTAGGATTGAAGGTTAATGAAGCACAGGTGATTCTGGCAATAAATAATCCAATTGATCGACTTAAAAAAGTATACCTATGTCTTTCAAGAGAAATTGATGTATATCAAATGCAGGTCCGTATTCAGTCAAATGCAAAAGAGGAGATATCAAGGGCACAGCGTGAGCATTATTTAAGAGAGCAGATCAGAGCTATTAAGACAGAACTTGGAGATGCTGACGGTAAAGAAGACATTGATGTACTCTGGAAAAGGCTAGAGGAGTGCGATCTTTCAAAAGAAGCAAAGGATGAAGTGACAAGGCAAATTAGACGTCTTGAAAGAATGCATCAGGATACCAGCGAAGCATCATTAACAAGAACACATATAGAAATATTATTAGATTTGCCATGGAATAAGAAAACAAAGGATAACTTGGATTTAAAACATGTAAAGACGATATTGGATGAGGATCATTATGGCCTTTTTCAGGTTAAGGATAGAATTATTGAATACTTAGCTGTAAAGAGATTAAATCCTGGAGCAAAAAGCCCCATATTGTGTTTTGTAGGTCCTCCAGGGGTAGGAAAAACAAGTTTGGGTAAATCAATTGCGAGAGCCATGGGAAGAGAATTTTCAAGAATATCTTTAGGTGGAGTTAGGGACGAGGCTGATATTCGAGGGCATAGAAAAACATATGTTGGAGCTTTTCCTGGTCGGATTATTACAGGAATAAAGGCAGCTGGGTCGTGTAATCCGGTAATGATGCTGGATGAGATTGATAAACTAGGAGCCGACCATCGGGGGGATCCCTCGTCAGCTCTGTTGGAAGTGCTTGATCCAGAACAGAATAAGGGATTTGTCGATCATTATCTTGGAGTCAAGTTTGATCTTTCAGAGATAATGTTTATTGCAAATGCAAATACACTGGACACCATTCCTGCACCCTTGCGTGATAGATTGGAGATAATTGAGGTTTCAGGATATTCCGAAGATGAAAAAATGATGATTGCGAATCAATATTTGATACCTAAACAGCTCAAGGAAGCCGGTTTGGAGGATATGAATATTGTTTTTAGCCGTCATTCGATAAGCATGATTATAAACTCGTATACCAGGGAGAGTGGACTAAGGAATTTGGAGAAGAAGATAGCATCCATATGTAGAAAAATTGCAAGACAACATGCGGAAGATCAGGACAATAATAAAGAAAAGAGAGTGGAGTCTGTAAGATTGACTCCGGCAGTCGTTGAAAAGCACTTGGGGGCTAAACATTTTACCAATGATATTTGCCACTTGGAACCATCAACAGGAGTAGCTCTGGGAATGGCATACACTCAGTATGGTGGAGAAATAATTTCAATTGAAACAAATTTGATTACAACTGATAGTCACAAGCTTGCCTTAACCGGAAAACTTGGCGATGTTATGAAGGAATCTGCGCAAGCAGCATTGAGTTATATTAGATCAAAATCCTCTGAATTTGGATTCGATTACAACTTATTGGCAAATAGTGAGTTACATGTGCATGTTCCTGCCGGTGCTGTTCCCAAGGATGGTCCGAGTGCAGGAATTGCAATAGCAACATCGATTTTGTCTGCGTTGTTAAAAGTGGCTCCTGTTGAAAAGATTTCTATGACAGGGGAAATAACAATTCATGGCAAGATACTACCAATAGGAGGGCTTAGAGAGAAATTGTTGGCAGCCCAAAGAGAAGGCATAGAAACGGTAATACTTCCTGAAAAAAATAAAGCGCAGTATGAGGAGTTGCCATCCTCGATAAAGAGAAAGCTAAAAGTTTATTTTGTCAAGGAATATCCTGAGGTCTTCGATATTGTTTTTGCAAATAGAAAACAAAAAAATGCAAAACTACCTCTTAGGGCCATTTCAGATAAAATTGCTTCAAAAGAATTGGCAAGTTAATAAGTAGATTCAGCAAAAGTATTTTGAATGGTCATTCCTGGTGAATGGTGCCTAAATTTTCAGTTTCCTGCTATTTATGATTCCCACTGAGAAGAAATTACATTTTAATTGATCCATTGAAAGATCTTAACTTCAGATATGTATGTTCAATCAAAATAGGTTAAAATTATAGCAAGAGAATTACTGAAAATATCTTTCTTGAGTTTTTTATTGATGGAGTTTTCTAATCAAGGAGAAATATAAAATGAATGATTTGATAAAATTCCTGATTCGTCATACTCTTATTGGTATTATGTGGGTATTTATTTTGTCATTTAGCATTGATGGAAGACCAATATTCATTCCAGCTAATAGAGTGCTTGTTCAGAATTCCCTTGTTAGAATGATTGATGAAGAACTATCATTGCTTTGGTATAAAATAACAAAAACGGCCAGAGTGACATTTCAGGAATTATCTAATACAAGGGATAAAATTTAGGTGAAGATGAAATTTAGTCCGTGTCATTTAATATGTCTAGGACTGGTTTTTGCACTTTAATGTTTCTCTAACTATTTAAAACTATTAAATGTTATAGCTAGTTGCTGGTGTGAAAACTATAGTTATGTGTTGTGAACCCCGTCCTGATGAACCCTAAGGGCGAAGGGGATGTCTTGGTATATCAATAGTTTGCAAACAGATCCCGAATTTACTTCAACTGTTAAGTCACTAGTGTATTCTAGTTTGTATCACGCCAGCGCGACTAGAAGAACCGAACGGTGATATCTATAGACTCGCATATGGTTTTTTTCCGTGATATATTTTACCGCTTTTTATTTCAGTTGATGGTTCAAAAAGTACTGATGGATTATTTTGAGAAGTGAAGTGGTTATTTGTTTCACTTAAAGATATTGAAACTTGGTCTGTAATTTATTTCTTTATATTAGGTCAGAATGGTTAATTTTTTTTTATAGCCATGAGGTAATGATGTCCTTGACGATTGTTGAATGGCCAGCAAGGGTTCTTGAAGCGAAATCTTCCGAAGTTACTGAATTCGATGATGAATTGCGAGTATTTGTAGAACAGATGCATGAAACTATGGTGAAATCTGGAGGAATAGGTTTGGCGGCTAATCAAGTTAATGTGGCCAAAAGAATTATTACAATAAATATTCCTTGGGTTGAAGGAGAGGCTGATGAGGAAGTTCCAAATAGAGAACCTTGGCATGATAAAAAGTTTACTTTTATAAATCCTAGAATTTTGAAAAAAGCTGGCAAAACCAGGGGTCAGGAAGGTTGTCTTAGTTTTCCCGAGATTTTTGAATATATTGATAGGGCTTCTGAGGTGGTTGTAGAGGCTGCTGATGAAAAAGGGAATGTTTTTCAGGTTCATGCAACAGGGTTGTTTGCAATATGTCTCCAGCATGAAATCGATCACATAGATGGAGTTGTTTTTATTAATAGGATGAGTAGGCTAAAAGCAAATCTGGTAAAGAAAAAAATAGAACGTCGACTGAGGGAAATCAATTCTGGAATCGAAGAAAAGAACAATGAAGAGAATAATAAAGAAAATTAGAACGAAGTCTTCTATTTTGGTGGCTCCATCGCTGTTATCAGCTGACCCCCTTAATTTGTTTGATGAAATCAAAGAAATGGAGTCTTTTGACGCGGACTTTCATCATATTGATGTTATGGATGGACATTTTGTCCCTAATTTGACTTTTGGAGTTCATTTCATCAGGCCCATTAAGAAAATTGCAGAGATTCCGTTAGACGTACACATTATGGTATCTAATCCTGATATTGTAGCTCTTGAATATATTCGCGAAGGTGCAGATATTGTAACTTTCCATGTGGAAGCTTCTAGCCATCCCCATAACTTGTTGAAAAGAATAAGGGATGAGGGGGGATTAGCTGGAATAGCGATAAATCCGGGCACATACTTGGGTACTCTTGAACCGTTGCTAGAATACGTTGACCTTGTGAACATTATGTCTGTAAATCCAGGATTCAGCGGTCAGTCTTTTATAACGGGTAGTGTAAATAGAGTATCGAAACTTTTATCAATGTTAAAGTTGATTGGACGAGAGAAAGATGTTCTTATAGAAATTGATGGTGGGATAAATAGTGATACGGCCAAATTAGTCGTTGAGGCTGGTGCAAATGTGCTTGTTACAGGATCATATGTTTTTAACTCAAAAGATAGAAAGGCAAGAATAGAATATTTAAAAGGCATAAAATGAACATATTTGATATTAGTGTGAGCAGTCATTTTTAATAGGTTAAAAACTTGTATTAAGGGCTTTTATGAATAATAGAGTAAGATTGATTTTTTTGATTTTGTTAAGCATTTCTTCATTAATAGCGGTTGGCGCAAAAGGTTCAAATGATGGTAAACAGGATTCTGTAAAGAGAGTTGGTGGAATATATAGAGTTTCTTCAATAAACAAGATGTCAGAAGGTTCTTATAGGATTGAATTTTCTAGTGTTACAAAGACAGGTCGGTATGATGTTTTATTTCTTGAAAGCGATCATGTACATGTCGGGCTTGATGAAGGTGCTGAGTTGAGACTGTCTGCGGAAGTAATTGAAGATAAGGGGTCCTATGCAGAGGTTGGACAGGTCTTATTGTTCTTTCCTTCTGGAGACACATACATTCCAGTCTGGCTTTTATCAAAGAAAATATCTAACTTTGAGTTAAGGGGATCAAAATATTTAGAAATGCACGCCCCAACAAGTGATTATCTTATCTTTTAATCATGATTGTTAAAGAATGGTTTATCCAATATATTCGGATCTATGTTAGATTGTCCGATTTTTTTAGAGAATATTGAGATTATATCAACGAGGATTCTGAATTCATTGGCGAGATTTCTATACATTAAAAAAAAGTGATTTTCGTTATATTTTCTCCGCATTATGTCAGCAACTTTATTAAAAGCAGTTATTCCCATGGAAATATAATATTCTGCATCGATGGTTTTTCTATTAAAATATTTTTGGAAATATCCTGAAAAATAAAGGCTAGTATCTCCCATGCATTTGAAGATTTTAATTTGAGTATTCAAATCAGCCTCAAGACCTTTTTTTAGCATAATTGCCAAGGGGGTTTCCAATATGTTGATATCTTCCAATTGTGTAATTTTTGTGGGCTCAATGAAATCACATAAAAGAGTAACAAGATAAAACTCAACATAATCTTCAATTTTTATATTGTTGGTTTCGGTTATACTGGCTATTTGATTTCGAAAAAATTCACTTGGTTTAATCAGCTCCAAAAAGGCTTTTTCGTGATTCAAAATTTATTCCCCCTAATCAAAGGAAGCAGCTTTTTTCCTGGTGAGTAACCTTTAAATATTCTTTTTTCCTTTATAATAGTTCGGAATTAATATTAATATACTTTAGTCTAACTTAGAAATATTAACATATTAATGAAATACTTTATGTAAGGTCATGCTATTGTTTATATTTTTTAAGTGGCAACAGAGATCTCTCCGGTGTATTAGGCATGTTGCGATAAGATGCTCTTAATTGCTATTCTTGTAAAAAGATAGTTTTTCTGCAACAAGGTAATATTATTATGACCGATTCAAAAGATACGTCTTTTAATGACAAAATGAAAATAATAGATGAACTTGGTTTGGAGGAAATTGTTTATATTGCAAACAAGGTCGGTTTAGAGTTTGTAGAGGCAAAAAGAAAAGCAGAATATTACACTTTGTTAAAGCCGACTATTAGAGCAAAAATAATGATGCGTTTAGATGATGGAACTCTAAGTGAAGCAAAATTACTGAGGCTGACTGAGGTTGATCCGGAATATTTAGAATTTTTAGAGAAACTTTCTGATGCAAAGAAGGAATCAGATAGGTTGAAAATTCGATATGAGTCATACAAGAATTTATTTGAAGCTAGAAGGAGTGTTTTAAGTTTTAAAAAAGCAGAAATGAAATTATTTTAAAGACCGATAAATATTTGTTTGGTTAGTTTATTGCTGGTTTCGTATAGATTACTCTTTAGCCTGATTTTGATCGCTAAAACTGGTAATTTTCTGTTTCGCCTGAATTATTTGTTCAGAAAATTCAGGATCTGTTGATGCTTGTTCTTTAAATTTGACATAGTACTGTTTTGCCTTTTGAGGAGCAGTCTGCTCATAGGCTTTTCCTAACAGATAGTATCCTTCTACTAATTGAGGCTTTATTCGAGTTGCTCTTTCAATATATGTGACTGCTTGATCAAGATTTATATTTTGCATGAGTAGGCATTTCCCAAGACCTAAAAGCGCCCCTGCCAGCAAGGGTTCTTCTTTGAGAGCGTTTTTATACACTTCTTGTGCATTATTGTATTGTTTCATTTCTATCAAGATGTCACCTTCAACGCTCTGAAGTAGGGGAAGAACGTCTTTTTTTGCAAGAGCTTCCGCACGTCGAATAATTGCCAGCGCTTTTTGTGCCTCTCCTGTTTTTAGAAAAATTCTAGAAGTGATGATTGAGACTTGAGGATCATTAGGATAGTTTTTTCGTAGTGTTTTTGTTATCTTTAAAGCCTCATCATATTTTCTTGATTTGTAGTAACTCCAGGTAAGAGCCTTAGTTGCTTTTATATCGTTGTTGTTTATTTCGAGTGCTTTTCTATAGTGATAAATGGCATCATCATACATTTCCTCTGCTCGATAAGCCTCGCCAAGATAGTAGTTTACTTCATAAGTGTCTCTGAATTTTTTTTGTGATTTCTTTAAATAGGTAATGGCTTTTTTATAGTCTCCGATTTTTACGTATACAATTCCAAGATTTCTTAGCGCTGCCATATTCTGTGGATTTATTAAGAGCTCATTTCTGTAAGAATTGGCGGCTTCCCTAAAAAGGCCGTCTTGCGCATATTGGTTTCCCAGATTGTAGAATTTTGACTGCTCCTGTGTTTCTTTGGTTTCTGAGGAAGAAGAGAAAGAGATGCAGTTGCTATTTAAAACGGAAAGGAAAACAAGAGCTAGAATTATTCTCCAGTCTTTTTTCATAAGTCATGCTCCAAATTTTTAGAAAATAACATCACTGATAATCAGCCGTTCGCGCTGAAAGAGCTGGCGACGTGTCCTGATGAGCGCAGCAAACTGGGATCTGGCTGCAAAATGTTGATATCCTGGGACAGATCCTATACAAGCTTTATTTACCAGGTACGTATCCTGGCAAGCGAAGCTTGCTTAGGATCTGTTTGAAATATGCTGAAATTTCGGGGAGATCCTATACAAGCTTTATTTACCAGGGACATATCCTGGCAAGTGAAGCTTGCTTAGGATCTGTTTGAAATATGCTGAAATTTCGGGGAGATCCTATACTCGCTGCGCTCGTCAGGATACGTCGCTGGCGCATTTCGCGCCAGCGACTAATTAAATATTATCACTAAAAATAGATTTTCTCCATTCGGTCACAGACATTCTTATCAGCATCTCTGAGTCCGTTTTGAAATGTCAGTCTTTTAGGTAGTATTCTTCAAACAATGACCAACAGTGTTCATCCTGTGAATAAAATGAAAGAATAATATGCTTTTTGTTCCAGTCTTTGTAATTAGCTGCTTTATAGGTATAATATCGTAAATTGAGGTGTCCCGATCTGCCAGATACCATATTGTCGGGTGTTGGCATAAATTCGTCTAGATAGTAACATTCGTTGGCGCTATTTTTTATGAAGGGAATTTGTACTGTCTCTACGGTTTTAAGTCTTGCGGAAAAATCAAAGGTACTGCATCCGATAATTAACGGAGGTCCTAATATGATGATTATGAGAAAGAACTTCATTTTTTTATACATAATCAAAAGCCTCAAGCGGGGTTGAGGAAACACCCTCTAACCACATTGATTAATCGTCATTTGATTTGAAAACTTTAATTTGTTTTTGGTATAAAATGAAAATACTAATAATTTCAGAGTTATTAATCGGGATTATGTGTGCGTGTGTCGATCGTGTAGACGAGAAAAATGACTTTGAATGGAGTGAGCTAAAGAAAACAAAAGATGTCGAGTGCAGTGTTTGGCCAATTCAAAAAAAGGATCTTGGAGTGACAAAATTAGACATCATTGGTGACAGGAAAAGATGGTTGTTTGCATATGGTGTTGCCAGAAATATGAGTAAGGTGGCTTATATATCGCTATTTTCTGGAAGTGTCGCAAAAGATTTGACTAAAATAAAAGAGTTGAATTGGAATAATTCTTCGAGATTTCTAGGTGGAGGGGTGATTGATAATTTGATGGTGCTGATTTCAGCTGGAGTGGATAGAAAAAAGGGAAATGGAATTGAAATGGAGAGAATTGCGGAAAATGGAAAAGTTATCAATAATTTCATTCAACATGAGGCTATTTCGGATGGAAGGGCTTATGTGATAAATAGCAAGGTCTGGATTTTATATAAGACAATAAATTCAGAGGGATTGATAGAAGATGAGCCATTTAAGATATCTGTATTTGATGTAAATACAAAAAGTTCTATTCATCGAAATTTTGGTAAAGTCGGTATTCACGGTAATCCAAAACTTTTTTATTCTAAAAAAAACAAAACAGTATTTGCTATCTGGCTTGAAAAAACAAGCGTAAGGGGAAAGAAAAAAGCAGTATTTAAATATGGCTTTTTGGACGAGACAAATTCTCAATTTTTTGAGGATGTTTTGAATTTTCATTTAAAAGATGATGTTGAATTATGGAATGTAGAATTTTCTGATGAGAAAATTTTCTTATCCTATGTTGATGGTAACTCTCTAATTGAAGAAAGTGTTTTAAAAATAATTAGAGTTGATGTTGTGGATAAGAAATTAAGGGTAGGGATGGAGACGAAGATTTTATTTGGTAATGAACAGATATCGAATCCGATCTTGTTTACAAGAAGACAGACTCTTTATGTAGTTATACCTAAATGGATTGAAAAGGAGAGTACCTTAGGATTTTATAAAATGGAGAAGGGCAAAATAGTCTATATTGAGAATTTAGGGGTCTTCCCAGAAGGAAGCGTTTTGGAAGATTATTTTTATGATGAATCTCTCGATCATTTATATGGTATTTTGAAAAAGAGAAGAATATATGGTTTTGATTTTAATATATGCAGGCTTGTTAAGTTTTGAGAAGATGAGACTATATGAGTATTCTTTGGATAATTGAAAGTCAGAAGCGTAGTAAGGACTCTATAATTGAAAAGCTTCATGGGGATTTCCCTGTTCAAGCATTTCGTTCAGTAAAATCATTCCTTCACCTTCAAAAGATAAGAAAAAGGACCAAGCCGGATTGTATTTTAATTGTTGGATGCCATGAGAAGACCGAAATAGAAACATTATTCGAGTATATAAGCCATCGTTATCCCATGACAAAAAAGATCTATGTCCCTTGGGAAGAAAACTCGGAAATTGAGGATATAAAATCGAAGAATTCTGATTTATATGTTATTAGTGATGTAAGCGATATTCTTGATTTCTCAAACCAGATTCGTGTTATAGTTGAAGGTTCGGACAAAGACTTGTCAAATAATATTGTTAGCTATAAAAATATTTGTCTGGATGGAGATAGATTACAATTAAAAATCTTACCAGATGATTCATATATTGGAGTGACATTAAAAGAGGCAAGGATACTTAAATTATTCATAGGAAATGTTGGAAGGTGTATTAGCAGGGATGAAATAAAGAAAAAAATTTGGGAAGATATGAGTATTTCTTATAGGACAATAGATTCACATATTTCTCGATTAAGAAAACGGCTTCAGTATTCTGAGGCGAGTATAGAAAGTATATATGGAGGAGGGTACATATTTAAGTAGATTTCATGCTGTCCCCCGCTAGGGCGGGTTGACATTTTCGTAAATGCTACAAAAGGTTTTTTCCGCTTTTCTCTTAAGTCAAGGTCCCAAAAATCGTCCTCAATGTATGTTCAATACACCTGCGGCGATTTTTGTAACATTTCCTTGACAAAACCGAAAAACCCCTTTTTGCTTCTTTACCAAAATGTCAACACGCCCTAGAGCGCCGATCGGTTTGAAAACCTAATCATCATGCCGCATTAAGTTTGCTATCAATAATTTCAAGATTTTGGATAGTCGCTACACGCCGCAGATCATATAGGTTTTTTCTTGTCCCCCGATATCTCGCCTTATTTCCCTGACGATGACTTATTCTCGCCAAACTATGCTCGACAGATGTTCTCTGCCGATAAAGTGATCTTCCCTTTTTTGTTGCTGCCATTTTGCGTAAACGTTGTTGTAAATGTTCATCTTCATTAATAAGTACGGTGCGACCTTCTCGGGTGGCACTTTTGGTACAATATGAACGCAGTTCACAATCACGACAGACATTTCGATCAAATACTGCTATTGACCCTAATTCTATGTACGCGATTTCGCCCGCAGGACACATGATAGTCATGTCTCGGAGGTTAATTTTGAAATCCATTTTGGTGAAATATTTGCCTATGGAGTTATGTGGCATCCAAGGTTTACAGATAATTTCCCCACCATCATCAAGAATTTCATGTATGGCATCGCTTGCTATATATCCTCTATCGCAGTGGAGTTCGCTAATGCGTAGAATTTGTCTTGCAATATCATCTTTAAGGTCAGGGGCAGCGTCACCTTCTGGTCTATTAGCCGGCATTACGGCACAGGCCATGATCAGATTCGTCTCCAGGTCAGTAGCAACATGCCGTTTATAACCGTTGAATGCCTTTGAATTGCTTTTACGGCCATGGCGCATCTCTTTATCTTCAATAGAAATCAACCGGTCTGGAGAGACTCCCTCACGAATTTTTACACCACCTCCCCCTAAGGGATCTGGTTCCAGGTCTTGCTCTCTGATACGCTGCAGTGTCTCGTAAAGATCCTTTAAAGGTAGCTTCTTTAATTCAGTCTTGAAGTGCTTTTTCAAATAGTTGTCGAGCGAATCGATCTGCCAAATCAGTTTGTTAATTGCCTCACTTTTGGCCTTATTATCACCCCAATTGATGTCCAAGGCACTTTTTACGCTTGATTCAATTAGAACCGGTATACCGCTTTTTTTCGCTATTTCCTCAAATGAACAATTAAGAAGCGTGGCTATACACTCTACAATTTTCCTGGCGGCATGGGCCAGAAGATTAATGGTATCTTCGACTCTCCCCGCTCCTTCAAGGGGACTCGAATCTATTGCTATTCTTAAATCCTTGGGAAGTTTCTTCCAATCAAATGCCTTTGTCTTTTTTGCCAGCTCAATAGTCCGCTCCAAAAGACGTCTATCCATATCGGTTTCTATCAAACGATTACGAAATTCAACTAATGTCGATTGAGCAAATGCAGGATCAGTCTCCCCAAGTCTATCGAGGACCATCTGCCATCTCAAATCCACTATGGTAAGTTCAACCGCTTCAGCATCAGAGACTTTTGTGTATCCCTGTAGTAAAGTCACCATTGCCAGGAAAGCAGGAGGCATGGCTGGTTTTCCAGCTCCCGTTTGCCGATAAATTTCTTCCAGTTCTCCTTGAAATTCCTCATCAAAAAGCTCTTGTCGATAGTCTCTGAGAAAAGCAAATAACTTTCTTGTTTTTCGCAATCTTTTTAGAATAAAATCTTCCTGCTTATTAATTGTTCTCCTGGGTCGCCATCTTTCCATAATCAGCTCCATACTACATCAAATCAAATGAACATCCTTGAACATTTGGTTGATATATAAGAGCATGAATTTACAAATTTTTCAAACCGATCGGCGCTCTAG
>JADFZC010000492.1 GCA_015232735.1 Oligoflexales bacterium
ATTTGTTGGTATTGATTTGGAATATTTATATACGAGAGAAGATTGTTTTTACTTTCATTGAAGAACACCACCCCCAACATGAAAAAATACCTCATTGAGTCAACAATAGGACTTATAAAAAAACATTTACTCATTCTCGAAAACATCAATTTAAAATACTTGCATGGAGAACTGCAAATGTTTTTTCACGGGAAAAACCCAAATTAGATAGTTTATTTTTTCTTAAGATTTTTGAAGTTTAATGTTGACAGGTTTTCCTTAACAGCTTTTACAGGAGCACCATTTGCCTCAGAGATATACGAAATTCCTTAGTGGTATTTATTAAATGGATAAACATTTCGCTATCATAAAGCACATGCCTTCAAGGAATTTATTGAAAATAATTTATATTGGTTGGTAAAAAAGTTGGTTTTACCTGTATCGAAAGCCTTTGAGTACCTGCTTGTTAATGGAAGTCTAAAACTGAAGTATTTAGGAAGTTAACTCAGCAGGTTCTACTTACATAATCCACTCAGAGATCCTATCCATATAAGAGGTTAAACTGAAATGACGAAAAGGGTGTCATCGGAAGGTGCACGGTTATGGTCGCCAACGACCTTCCAATGACGAGGCACAGCAGTGTGCACCTTCAATTTATAGCGATAGGCCCTTGCCGCTGTCGTGTCCAGATCCAGAGGGGGTATGGCAGTATGCGGGGTTCATGGAAGAAGATGGAATTGTCCAAATTGAGGATTGATTTTCGCCATCTGTCCATCCTGTTTCAGGAACCATCGATACTGCAGCAAAAGGTGTTCTCAGACAGCCAGATATCAAAATAAAAAAATCTGCTCAAAAGCGATATGAGAAGTCGGAAGGCGGGAAAAGATAGAGTGTTTTTTTACGGTTAATAGAACCTCTAAAACTTGAAGAAAATAGGCTACATTTACTATAATTGGAAGTGGTCGAAATACTTGTCTTAATTTATTGTTAATCATTGCAAATATATCGATATTCATATATCTTGAATTAATTAAAAGAAGAGAGTCAAAAGGGGTATGACCTTATTGCGTCCTATCGTACAAAAAGACCAGTGTTTATATTAATAATGCTGAGTGTTTTTGGGATAATTGCAGTTTGTTTTTTTTATCTGTTAAAGTTATTTGGTTACGCAGAAAGTTTTGATTCCATAGCCAATTGGGTCCAATTCAAATATCGTAGTGGTTGGTGCATTTGGGCATGCAAAAGTGACAATTGACATAATTGAAAAATAAGGACGTTTCAACATAGTTGGAATAGTAGATAGTTTTAGAGAAAAAGGTTTAAAAGTATTTGGGTACGAAATTTTGGGAAAAGAAACTGATCTACCAATGATAGTAGAAAGTAAGAAAATTGAAGGCGGTGTTACCGTGTTTGGCTCTCCAGCAAAAGTAATTAGGTATCGAGAAGCAGGAGAAAAATATAAGTAAAGTTATTTCTATGTGATAAATAATTTTTTACCTAACATGGAGAATAGACTATAAGAAATTTACCAACAAAAATATTTTTAATGTTTCTAATTGGCCTAACAATTATTCTTACATTTTTCGAGTACGATAAAATTAGCAAAAATAATCCTAAAATGGTAGCTGTTGGCGAAGTTTTGGCAATAAGTGCGGCTATTTCTGAGCTGAGATTTGGATTTGCCGGATTTACCGGAGTTAATAAAATATTAGATAGCATAACAGATTATTCGATCAATAGCATCGATAAGGGGCTCAATTCTAAGATATATAATTCTTCGAAAATTGAAATTTCCCCGACTGACGAGAGGCATGTTGTTTTTGGTGATGTCGGCTTAATATCTTTTTTTAAACTCGCGTTCATAATTTGGGGTTATAGTCTCGATAGTGTTGTTAAACTCTTTTTTTGCGTTTTTATCTTCAGTCTTGTTATTTATATTTTAACATATTTCAATGAAATAGAAAAGATAGAACTTTTACTCTTTTTTCTGGTCTCTCATTTAATTATTCTAATGACTACTGACATCGTTGGTATAGAGCTCCAACTAAATAGTTATCGCTATTATCCGGTATTGGCAATAATCCCTGCACTCCATATTTCTCTTGAAATTTGGGAAGGCCGAAACTTGGAGAAGTATTCAATTATTCCACTCGTATTTCAGATGGTATTTTTAGTTTTTATAATCCATGTGCGTTCATCAACTATATACATATTGCCAGCACTGCTGTGTATATTATTGGTTAGGTTTTTCGATTCTTTAATGAAGAAAGAAAAATTTGGTCCCGTCAATTTTTCACGGATAATAACTTTTTCATTAGTCGTATTTTTCTTAACTGCGACCAAATTATTTGTTAATGGGAATCTTCATTCAAGCTATCAACATATGCTTACTTCACATCATTTTTGGCTTTCTGCATTTACTGGGCTATCTATCAATCCAGATGCAAATTCGAAGTATGGCATGCCATATTTTTCTGATCCTTATTGTTATGAATTGGTTAAAAAAAGAGCAGAAAAAGACGGATATAGATTTGATATTGGTGACACGATTTCACATGCTAAGAATACAAATTTTGAAGAAAAAAAGGAACTACGCTTTCATTCAAAAAAGTTTGAAAGTTATATGAAAGATGAATACATCTCAATCTTTAAGAAGGACCCTTGGTTTGTAATTAAAGCATATTTAGTAAAACTACCCGAATATTTTAAAGTTTACTACAGCTTCAGAGGTGATCCAACTATTTTTAACTATCTTGGAGCTGGCTCTTTATTTTTTCATCCATATGTTCTAACCTTCCTATTGTTATACTACATTTTTTACCTGCCAAGAAATTATTCTGTTAAGAAATATATTTTTATGTTGCTAATTTTATTTTCGTTTTCTCTTGGTCCACCAGTCTTTTTAGTACCTATGAGTTTCTTGTTAGCTGATTCCGGGTTATTTTTAACAGCTATTTTATTTTATGTTATTAGTAGTTTCTTAGAGCAGTCAAAATTGCTTAACTTAAGTAGAAAACGATTAGATCCTTAACTTTGAACTTATGAGTAAGTCCAATACCGACAGCTTGGGGTAGACAGATCTCTTCAAAATATGAGAAAAAATGACCTCCTGTGTTCCTG
>JADFZC010000493.1 GCA_015232735.1 Oligoflexales bacterium
CTATGATCCAGCTGGGTCCCGACCCAAATGTCTGCCTGCTCTGCGGATCCCGAGACAATGGCAGGAATTATATGATGGTCGGATGGTCATGCGACGACAAGCAGTACGCAAATCTCATGGCATGGGATTACAACCAGACTACAAAACAGATCTCATCCAGATCGGCACCTGGACTTTGCATCCACAAGAAGGACACCAATGCCCCTGCACCAGGACAACAACTGCATTTATATGCCTGTGCTACGAATCAAATAGGCATGACAAACTCAACCTGGACCCTTGATGGGCAGGGATACCTGCGACTTGCCGCAGCCCCTGGGCTGTGTATAACTCCTGATCCTAGAGCTGCCGCACCAGCTGCCAGTACGCCCGCTGCCACGCCGGCTAGTACGCCCGCTGCCACGCCAGCCGCTACGACACCTGCTGCAGTCAGCAATGGGCAGATGGCAATCCTCTCCTCGACTTGCCAGTAAAAGCGGATAAGAGGGCGGTATAACTGTCTCCTTAATCATCACGTTTTCCATGATTAGACAAATTTAAAAACCAAAGGTACAATCACCTTTGGTTTTTAAATTTGGAGGCGACAATGAATCAGGATATGACCGTTTTTTTGGATGAAACTCTGGAACTGGCAGGCAAAGAGCTCATGAGATTTTTTGAAGGTTCATTTGAAATCCAAAAAAAGAAGGATTCAAGTCTGGTAACCGATGCCGACCTGGCAAGCGAGAGAATAATAGTTGAAAGAATAAAAAAATACTTTCCAGATGATAAAATTCTTTCCGAAGAGTGCGGGCTTTCATCATCTGACAGGACCGAAGGATCACATATCTGGATAATAGACCCCCTGGATGGGACAACAAATTTTGCAAACAGATATCCGTTCTTCAGCGTTTCCATCGCAAGAGGCATATTCACAGATTCAGGATATATAGATATTGTCCTGGGCGGAGTCGAAGCGCCGGTATTTAAAAAAAGGTACCTTTCTGAGAAGGGAAGGGGGGTATATTGCAATGGCAAACCCATTTCATGCTCAAAAAGGGAATCTTTCAGGGACGCCTTCATAGTAACGGGTTTCTATCCCCTCACGGGCAGGGAGTTTACAAGCAATCTGAAAACTTTTCTTGCCGTTGCCAAAAGGTGCCAGAATATCCGACGCGACGGTTCCGCAGCCCTCGACCTTGCCCTCGTTGCCGAGGGGCTTTTCGACGGTTTCTGGGAATATGGCCTCAGACCTTGGGACGTGGCGGCGGGCAAGCTCCTTGTGACAGAATCAGGAGGATACATTGTCAACTATAATGCAAAACCGGGCGAGCCCTATGACATTGAAGGCAAGGGGTTGATTGCCGGAAGCAGCATGTTCGTAAAAAACCTCTCGGAGATTGTCCGAAATGGAAGATAACAGTGAAAAAGAAATAGACAATGATGAAACAATCCTGGGCATTTTTTCTTTCCTTATACCTTAGTCAATCATGTAAATAAAAGAAACAAAGCCGCTACAGCTTATAACAACCCGGAATTTAACTCTTTGAAACAACTAAATTCTATATTTTCAACCTGTTACGCCAAATCTGAAATGTTTGCTCCAAAAAACCAAAATTCTTCAATATTTGGAATATTACTTGCTAACACAGGCGGTATTGGCGCGGATGTTGCCATTATTTAATTTCGTCAACGATACATTTAAAAAAATTCTCTAAAACAAGTACTGACGAAACCCATAATAATGTTGTTTTTAAAAAATCCGCATCAAACAATTCCAAATTTTGCGACTGGCCAGTAACGGAGAAAATTGTCATGCTTTTGACCGCAATTCGATTGTTTCTTTTAATTTCATTTTTCACAATCATTAACGGATGTATAAAAACCAACAAGGCCTACCTGAAATCAGGAGCAACTCATGCACATGAATTCAGATACAAAGTAATAAACAGCTGGCCTGACTCCCAGGGAAAGTACGGATTTCAGGTTGAGGTGATGGTCTATCCACAACTGGAAAACGGTTGGAAAATGGAGTTCGACTACCCGTACCAAATAGCAAACCTTTGGGAAGCAAAAATCCTGGAAGGCAAGGGCCCTGGAAAATACGTCATAGGTGATCCGAACACAGGCATGAACCTATTTCAAAAAATAACATCAAAACTCTTTCTCGCTTCAAGAGTAAATACGAGCTACAGGGTTTATTCGGCATGGGGAAACGAATTCCAGGCAGAAATACTCTTTTCGGAAAACGTCAGGGACTGGATCATAGAGTTTGACTACGATTATGATATCAAACAGTTATGGGCAGGAAGGATCTTAAGCAAAAACGGAAATCGCTTCAGGATAGCCGGTTCCAGCTATCAGACGGATAGATTTGGATTTATCGGGATTGGAGGCAATGGCGCCAATGCGCCCAGGAACATAACTCTTTCATTCAACAGCGGTGGTGACAGCGAACCGACACCAACTTCACAACCAACCCCGACAGCACAGCCGACGCCAAATCCCACAGTAGTACCGCCGACACAGACACCAACACCGACGGTGCAGCCGACACAGACGCCAACACCGACGGTGCAGCCGACTCCGACTTCGGAGCCGACGCCTCCTCCGACAACAGACATCGATTACTCTTCGTTCACGAAGTTCGGATTCATAGCATACGGCAAGGACCCAGGTCAGACTTCCTTCACCAATGTCCAATACATTGAATCCGACGGTGGCAGTGTGCCACCGGACGGAGGAAGCGGTTCAGGAGGTGATGGGACTCCGCCCACTCCGCCGCCAACACAGGTATCCGACCCGAATGATGACTGGCTTCATGTCAAAGGCAATATGATAGTCGACATGAATGAAAACCCCGTGTGGCTTACAGGGACAAACTGGTTCGGATATAACACAGGGACCAATACTTTCGATGGCCTCTGGAATACAAATCTGGAAAAAACCATTCAAGCCATGGCGCTAAGGGGAATAAACATACTGAGAATTCCAATGTCTGTTGAACTTGTAAAAGCGTGGAAATCCGGACAATATCCCAAGGCAAATGTCAACGAGGCGGAAAACGGGAATCTGGTTGGAAAGAACAGCCTTGAAGTATTCGATATCGCAATAC
>JADFZC010000494.1 GCA_015232735.1 Oligoflexales bacterium
AAGTGTAGGGCGCCTCTAAAAAATCTGCGAAATCTGCGGAATCTGCAGAATCCGCGTTAAAAAAAATGAAAAAAATATACTCGCCTAAAGGCGAGGGTTTTAAACCGGTCATTTTAGAAATTAAAAAAACTCATAAAGTGGATTTAAAATGGATAGTTATATTTCAGACAGCTTCTAAAGAGAAGCGAGCTCATTATTTCATAGAATCTACATCAAAGCGGCATGTAGATTTTATCTCTTTTTCCTCGTGTGGTATACGGAATCTTTGACCTGCATAATTTTGTTCTGCTTTCAAAAAAGCTTGATATTTTTCCTTACTATTAATTATAAGCTTCGTTAACTTTTCTCTTTCTGTTATTCTTCCTTCAAAACCAAATATATACTTTAAACAGACATAAGTAGTCATAGATTTTGTTGAAGCTTTAATAGATTCAGACCTATTATCAGCATTTAAAAGTTCATTAATTAGATCTTCAGCATATTGCATCAAAGCTCTCTGACGCTTTTCGGAATCTGGATATCTCTTTTTAATATACTCCTCAACCTCTGGAGGTACTATCTTGTCCTTGTTATTCATAATATACTCTTTCTCCCTTTTTGAAAGAGGAGCTGAGCCCATTAAGGAGCCTTGAATCTCTACATTTTGATCGAGGCAATCAAAAAATTCTTTCTTTACTTTCTCATAGGATTTTTGCGGAATTTCCACCTGTTCAAACCTTGTCATAATAATCTGATTATTACTTTTCTTATATTTCTCCCAATAGTTATCTATTACCTTGATGTTAAGATCTTTAAAACCCACTTTGCATTTTTCTTCAGAGAACATCAATAGACCCATCGCTGCTGATTCATCTATCAATTCCTTGTCCTTTGGATCTTTTACCGACTTTAATTTCATAGGCATAAGTTTCTGGATTTTATCTCTTTTCAAATACTCCTTGCAAATCCTGATACCTATCTTTAGATATCTCTCATTTTCTGTGAACCTTGTCTCTGGTTCTTTTATGCTAAGAGCCTTGGACTTCCTGATAACAGCCAGAACCACGGCCTTGTCTGAGGATTTTATTTCATCTTTTTCACAGACCCAGGCTGGAGGAGGAGAGCTGCCGCTACTTCTTTCCAAGAAGTCTTTTTTAGGACACTCAATGGATTCACTCCTTTGGATAATAGGCTCTTTTTCCTTTGGGTTTTTATCATCTGCGCTATTTTGAGAAAAGCCTTTTTGAAAGGTTAAAACTATTAAAGAAATAAATGCCAGATAATTATATAGGGATTTTTTCATTTTTTTTACCTCAAGGCTATTATCTATCTGCAACCTGTATTATTGCATCATTTATATTACCAAGAATCGGGGCGTTAGCCATTTCCAAGTATTCTTTTATTCCATGATTAGGAAAAGATATATCTAACTTTAAATAACTTGGGTTAGGTCCAAGTATCATAATCGGTGGTTCCATTGCCTCAAGATCAGATCTTAATAGGTTGATAATAAAATCATCATTTGCTGTTGTCCAACGATTTGATCCATCACCCATCTCGGAAGCTATTGAAGCTATATGAACCAATCCTACTCGCCTTTTTTCTTCAGGTAGAAGACTATAATATATCAAATTTGTATATGCGGTACCCTGTGAATGACCAATTATGACATGCCTTGTATTTTTATCTTCAAGATTCGTTTTTGCCTGATTTACCAGTACATCAGCTGTTGAGGAAATAATTTTCATACTGTCAGACATTAAAAGATAGTCATCTGGATTCACGCCGCACTCCTTTTTCAAATCTGTAGAATCTCCTTTTATTGCTAGAAGAATCATACTTTTACGGGCATCACTCTTATTAAATGTACATCTACCCTGTATGATACTCTGATTAAGGGCCATCCATACCGAATCCCAAAAAGGTTGATAATGATTCATATATGAAAGGGAATAAATTCCGGCACCAGCCTCTTTAGCATTATTCAATATTTGGCTTAACCCTCCAACCATGACCATATAATAAATTTTTTCGGTCCATTTCTTGGCATCGTCCCGAGAATAATCAATCCCATTTACAAACCCAATAACTAAATCTGGAGGAGGAATCTGGATTTTTTCTTCATCAATAAATGATGCAACTACTATCGACCAATTATCTGTTGACCCTTTTTTAAACTCATTTGCGTCGAGATAAATAGTCCTTCTATTTGATTCCAGTATCTCATCAGGGACATAAAGCTTGGCTGACCATGATCCAGAATTACAAGTTGTAGCATCAACTATTGTTTTTGAAACAGGAATTTTTTCATAGCTATTGTTGGTTATATTAAACTTTTCATATTTTGCATAAAATTCTATCCTATTTCCATTTGTCCCACATTTTCCTTCGAGTTCGATCGCTTCTTTTGGATTTTTATTAGTCCATTTTACTGGTCTTTCCATAAGCCAAAGATCTACTTGAGGGGTTTCAAGAGTTAGGACATTCCTATAAATTTCGATCAAGTCAAACTTGCCTTCATAGCCCTCATCATTAAATACTGTTCCCGAAGCCATCAAGCTGGGATATTTTCCATCTCTGAATTTATCGATCAAAATACGCCTATCATATCCCTCTATGGATAACCCCCATTCATTGGAAAAACATTCAACTTCCTTGTAAAAAAGACTACTACTCATTTTTACGTGTACGTTGTTGCCAAGATCTTCACCTCCGTAAAGATTGATCTTAATATTATGATTATCCGTATTCGTGCACTTTCCATTTAGTTTTAGAGGATTAGGTAGCGAAAAGTATGGTTCGACAGGTGTATTTAGAGTAAGAGTGGGTCTTGGATATCGGCCACAGATTTTTTTATTTCCATAATCTGCAGATTTCCCAACGAGCGCAAACCCTTCAGGTAGAGGCGGACAATATACATCATACGCTATCGAACCAGCGGATGCATTAATCCTAAAATCATCTGATCCATATGGACCACCAGTTGCATCAAAATACACAATCGTGTCAACTTGAGGGTTATTTGTGTCGGTCAATGAGACATGAACGGAGCCACTGGTGGATCCCAGATATGAAATGCCTCCAACACAGGCTTTTCTCATTAGATAGAGGGG
>JADFZC010000495.1 GCA_015232735.1 Oligoflexales bacterium
TATATTGCGGTATCATCGGTTCCCTGAAAAGGTATCGGCCCGCATACTTTTATACCCTTGCGTGGCTTTTTCTCTGCATCGGAACTTTCATACAGGGACTCTATCAGTTATTAAACAGAGGATCGTCGATATTAACAAGCAGCTCAATCCTGACCGGAGCCGTGTTTGAGGCGATTTTCATATCCCTGGCACTCGCGGAAAGGATTAAGACAATTCAAAAAGAAAAAAATGCGGTTATGGAAAATCTGTCGCAGGCCCGAAGGGAAAAAGATGAGGCCAATTTAAGACTCATAGAGGTCAGAAAGGAAAACATAAGGATACTCGACTCGCTTGTCCAGGAAAAAACCCATGAAATAAAAACGATGCTTAAAAACATAAAACAGGGTATATTCACGTTATACGAGAACGATTATGAATCCGGACTCATCAGCCCCGACTATTCGCAGCACCTTATGGAAATCGTCGAAAACTCGGATCTTTCCGGAAAAAATTTTGTTGAAACCATCTTGAAAAATACAAACCTGTCAGATGACCGGAAAAGTATCATTCAGGCAACGATATGCGCCTCTTTCGGCATGGACGACCTGATGTTTGATCTGAACTCGCCAAACTTGATAAAGGAGTTCGAAAAGTACTTTGAGAATGGCAGAAAAAAAATCATAAAAATCGACTGGAGTCCGATCCTTGACCCTGCAATATCAACTGTCGCCAAAATCCTGATAACAATGAGGGATATCACGCTGATGCGTGAACTGGAATCCAAAAATATGCTGCATTACGAGGAGCTTGATTATATTTCTGAAATAATTTCGATTCCGGAGGACCAATTCGCCACATTTGTCATCATGACCAGAGAGTTCCTTGATGAAAACAGAAGACTCCTCTCAAGAATGAAAATCCGGGACGAGGGAATGCTTGGAACTCTTTTCATAAACATGCATACGATAAAGGGAAACGCCAGGGCCCTCGGACTCAATCGTATTACCTCAAGTGTCCACCGTGTGGAACAATATTATGTCTCCCTGAAAAACAATAAAAACGAGAATTTGGACCCTCTCAGGCTAGTCGAAGACCTTTCAACGATTGAAACCATTCTCGAAAAATATGTATCCATCAGCGTGAACAGGCTCAGCCGACGCCTTGACAAATCAAAAATACAGATAGATCGCTCATTTATACTGAGAAAAATCGAGGAGATTGAAGCGGTCATAAACCATTTTCAAATCAAGAAAGACAGGAACATCTTGAGGGAGATACAAACCGACCTTATCAAGACAATATCTCTCAGCACAGACCTTCTCTTTGATGAGCTTCTTGAAGACTGCAGGAGACTCTCCAGGGATTTCAAAAAAATAGAACCTCAGCTGAGTGTCAGGGGAGACACTTTTTATATGACTGAGCTTGCCTATCAGACCCTTAAGAATGTTTTTCTGCATATATTCAGAAATTCCCTAGAACATGGGATAGAATCAGACGAGGACAGAGTATCCGCTGGAAAGCAATCGGCTGGAAGGATAGAAATTGAGATTGCCATGCTCGATAAATACCTGCAGATATCATGCACGGATGACGGCAGGGGACTTGCCATTTCCGCCCTGAAAAATCTTGTTATAAATCAAAAAAAGAACCTGGAAGAAAATTTGACTGATACAGGGGCGGTTGCAAATCTCATTTTTGTAGACGGAATTTCGACGATCAGGCTGACAAACCGGATGTCCATGAGGGGAATAGGTATGGGAGCCGCCCGAAACTTTCTCGAAAAGATCGGAGGCAATTTGGAGATTAAGCTTGAGGGCGAAAGCAGGAATATCGAAATGAACCAACCATTTAAAGTTCTGATAATGCTCCCTTTGAAAGAAATTCACCATCCCCACCTGTATCCGAAGTAGTTGTTGAAACCTATCGGATTATACATCGAATATCCCGCTCCGTAAGGTGTATTCAGATAGAGGTTGTTTCTGTAAAGGTTATTTCCCCAGGGAGACCATCCGTTGTTATAGTACTGGTTGCTGTAGTACGGATAGTTGTATCCATAAGGCGAAGCCACCATACGCCCTGACATATATGCCGGATTATATGCATTTGCCGTATACAGGGAAGCCACTCCACCCGTGTAAGGCGTTCCATACATCGGATATCCGCCCGGCATGTATGTTCCCGGATAACCGAAGTTGTTCATTGTCGAATATATCAAACCGCCTGTAGGATATCCGGAATAATAGGATGGCTGTATCAAAACTCCGCCCGTAGGACTGTACATAGAGGGGTTGCCATAAGCTGGAACCACGCCTACCGTGTAAAGTGCAAGAGCAGCCTTCTTCGATCCCTGGCCCTCCGTTCCGGAAGAGGCGCCCTGTCCCGATTTGATGTCTGCGTTCTTAACGAAATCCACATAATTCCTGTTCCTCTCGCCTATCTCCTTTACGATCGGTGCAAATGCCTCATAGGTCCTTGCAAACTTTGCATCCTTGCCCACAAGTTCCTTTCTTGTCTTTTCGCTGCAGTAATAGGAATCGAACGCATTGGCGAAAACGTCATCGGCAGAAATATCGATCGAACCGGCCTTCTCTCCCATATCGAGGGCAAATGCTTTTGCTATCGCCTCCTTTTTCTCGTCAAACGCCTTGCTCATCGTATCGTCAACGACGATATTGTTTTTGCCGGTGTCCCTCACCTTTACAAGGTAGCTGCCCACAAGATATCCGATGCCCCTTACAAGGCTGTGTGAAATGCTCTTTGAGCTTGCCGGGAAATATAGAGACGCCCCGCTCGTCGCAGTCGATACGACAAAGCATCCGTAGCTGTCACCCTGTTTTGAACTGCAGTCTTTTGAAACATCCTTTTTGATTATTATCTTTCCTCCGTAAAAAACAAACTGTCCCTGGATGCCCTCCGGAATGGAAGTCAGGCTCTTTTCGATAGCCTTGACAATCTCTTCAGTATTTTTGACTCCGTTTTCAAAATGGATAATTCTTGCAGGGTCAATTGCAACATCATAAGGACCTTCGCAACTGTTCATCTCGACGGTTTGACCTTCAGAATAATTGCCCAGGGAAGACAGGCTCGAATCAGTGTTTCTTGT
>JADFZC010000496.1 GCA_015232735.1 Oligoflexales bacterium
GCCTGACGATCCCGATTTCGGCAAACTGTACAACATGCAAAATACCGGTCAGACAGGCGGTACACCTGGAGCCGACATAAAGGCCGTACCTGCATGGGAATTGAGCAGGGGATCAAAAAATGTTCTCGTAGGCATCATAGACACCGGGATATTGTACACGCATCCCGACCTTTCTGCGAATTACTGGGAGAACCCCGGAGAGACGGGACTGGACGCAAGCGGAAATGACAAAAGGACAAACGGCATCGATGATGATAGTAACGGATATATAGACGATTACAGGGGGTGGGATTTTATAAATAATGACAATGATCCGATTGATGATCATGGACATGGTTCCCATTGTGCAGGAGTAATCGGAGCAAAAGGAAACAATGGAATTGGAATAGCAGGCATTAATTGGGATGTATCCCTTGTCGCCCTGAAGGTATTCAATGCCAGCGGTTCCACGACAACGGACGCTCTCGTCTCCGCAATAGAGTACTCGAATGCCCTCGGCGTGAATCTGACAAGCAACAGCTGGGGCGGCGGACAATTTTCACAAGTGATACATGACGCGATAAAGCAGGCAAGCGACAAAGGCATTCTTTTTATCGCAGCATCGGGAAATGACGGACGCGATGCGGACACCTATATTCATTATCCATCGGGGTATGAAATGGAAAACATAATTTCAGTAGCCGCCACCGACCACAACGACAAGCTCGCCGATTATTCCAACTTCGGAGTCAAAACTGTCGATGTGGCAGCTCCCGGAAGCGACATATACTCAACAGTCCTGAACGACGCTTATGAAACAATGAGCGGCACATCCATGGCCACTCCACATGTCGCTGGACTCGCCGCACTGATAAAGGCAAAATACCCGAACGCCACATATATTGATATCAAAAACAGGATACTCAACAATGTCGACATTATCTCCGATCTTCAAGGCAGGATTCTCACAGGTGGACGGATAAATGCATACGCATCGCTTGAAGACGATTTGATTCCGCCTAATGAACCCAGAGACATTGTGATCGAAGAGACAGGTCTCAGAACACTGAATGTATCATTTATGAAGGCAGGAGATGACGGGGATCAGGGATCTGCCAGCCGATATGAAATCAGATTTCTGGACAGGCCGATAACCGGAGAAAGTGAATGGACCTATGCTTCCATGCTAAACGCCAAAATCTCACCTCATCCAAAAGATGCAGCGGGCGGCAGGATGCTTGCAAAGATCACCGATCTTGACCTGAACCAGCACGGATATTTCGCCATCAGGGCGTTCGACAATGCCGCGAATCGTGGAAAAATCAGCGAATCCGTGGAATTTGAGACAAAAAAAGCGGTAATTATCTACAGGAATAACGGCGATAATCTGGACGGCATGACTGCCGAACCGCCATGGGGTACCGAGATTATCGATGGAAACTCCGTATTGTCGGACAGCCCCGGCGGGGGCTAAAAAAAAAATGCAAATGCCTCCCTCATAATGAACAAAATAGAGGTGCCTTCGGACAAAAAAGTTATTTTGGATTTCAGAACATTTTATGATCTGGAAGAAAAATACGACCATGGATATGTAGAACTGTCGACGGACGAAGGTGCAACGTGGGTCCAGATTGACGATCTCACAGGCTCCAGCGTATCAAAATGGTTAACCTATGATCTGACGGAGAAACTTACTTCTGCGAAAACTTTTATGCTCCGTTTCAGGCTATGGACGGACTCAACGGTTCAAAAGGATGGCTGGAAACTGGACGATATTGCCCTGATGGTTGAATAATCCAGGACCGGTAAATATTATGGCGGCGGGCCAACCACATTTTCTTCTAGTTTTTTTAGTTTTGTCCTCTTATTGCAGGTAGGACACCGCCTGAAGTAAAAATCCCCATCCGGACGATAGATGATTATCAGTCTCAAATAATCTCTGCCGCATTTGAAACATTGCCAGTGCTCAATCAGCTTCTTTTGTTTCATTTCCTCTACAAATGCGTCATCCTCCTTCTGCTGCGCCTCGATCACCTCCCTTATATTCTGGAATTTGTCCATATCGACTCTTGCTATCTGCTTTCGCAGCCTGTTCAACTGACGCTTTAATTTCTGATTCTCCTCCCTTAAATGGTGAATCTCATCATGTTCTTTCCTGGAACCCCGTGAATTTCTTGATTTTCCCATCAAATCAATCCCTTACCTTGGTAAAGCCGAAAAGCTGCATTCAAGAATGCAAAATCCCTTCGGAAGGAATCCTGTCCAATATTTTTTATCGGAAAATGCCATAAATTATTTAGTCGCTGGCGCGAAATGCGCCACAGACTGTTCATGTCATGCCGAAAAATTCTTTTTATTGAATAATGCAACTCCAAATAAGGTATAATGATAACATATGTTTTTCACCAAAAATCAGGAACACTGGGAAAAATATGTTGCGAGCAGGAACCCCATTATATTTATACGAACTTTTTTGCATATTTTATCTTTTGACCAGCGGATGCGGCAGCTACTGGAATCAAGGCAAGGATTCTGATGACGACAACACCTCCATCGCATCTCCAAAACCGTCAAGAAAGGCATCAGGCACGCTATACCCCGGTGTCGGACGTGTAACAAAGAATGGTTCGCACCTGTGCAGCGGAACGATTATAAAACATGGAGTTTTCGCGATGGCCAAACACTGTTTCAGAGGCGGTGTTCCGACAGTGGCAACCGCGGGAACAATGGGCCTGTATTTTCCTCTGGACGGCGTGGTCGGCAGTGAGACGATCGTAGTAACCGGCAGCTCCATTAAAGAAGTTATATTGGATGGCGATGGAAACGACATAGCCTACATTATCTACGATGCCTCTCAAACCTCCGGAAGAGTATCCATAGACGCCCCTGTGACAAGCGACTCGCCCCCCACTTCCGGCATGAATGTCAACCTGGTCGGTTTTCCATCTCCAACCGACAGGATCTACAGAAAGCTCATCAGCGGCAACTGCAAGGCCACGGGAAAAACCGGCACCATTCCGCCCATGAAAAACGATGAAGGATATGACGGGCTTCTATATGAAACCAATTGCATAGCATGGTTTGGAAATTCAGGCGGGCC
>JADFZC010000497.1 GCA_015232735.1 Oligoflexales bacterium
CCGAGTCTTCTGGAAATGGTGGAAATGCTGAGGAATACAAATATCAAGGTTGGAGGCCTGACCATCTTTACCGGTTCCCACACTTTCGCAAAAACAGGCATTCATGTCGCAAGGACAGCACCAAAGATCATCGAGAGGTTTGAGCGGATTCTTGGATACGGGATTGAGTCCTTTGGAATGGGCGGAGGATTCGACCACGACTTCAGGAATCTTGATTTCGGTCCATATCGCGCTGAACTTGCCCGATTCCCGCAGCATGTCAAGCTTTCCCATGAATCGGGCAGGGCCATTTTTGGAAATGCCGGGTATTTTCTTACACGGATAAGGGCGACAAAACTCATAAACGGAAAGTTCTTTGCCGTCTGCGACGGAGGAATGGCGCAGAATTTTCTCCTGAGCCAGACAGAGCTGAAATTCTCGAAAAAATATGCCGTCCCGCACGTTGTTCAAAATAGTGAAAACCGTGACAGGATGCCAGATGGCGGGATCATTGTCGGCTCCTCCTGCAACCGTAATGACATCATAGGTACCCTGCCGGCGGGGAGTCCTTCCGTGCAGGCTGGCGACATCTGCATCTTCGGCCACTCGGGAGCCTATAACCCGTCATATACGGTTTCGGGTTTTCTCTCGTCAGTCGCAGCGAGGGAATACATCATAGATTAGGAGGAAAGGCCGTGAACATGTTCATTACAAAAGATATAAAAGGCCGCATCATATCGCTTCTCGGGCGGTACGGCAGCATAAGCGATCCCCTTGCCGAATTGATCGAAAACTCGGTCGTGCGGCATCTGGACGTAAAGATGATCGTGGAGGAAAACCTGTCATATAGGCCGGTGACAGAGTCGCCGCATGTTCTATGTGAATTTGACGAATTTCCACAGTCCAGGGAAATAGAGAATTTTATCAGGCAGACCGAAGCCTGCGGCTATGTCAATAACATCGTGCCGATGCTCGATCTGTTTGGTTCCATCATGCTGGCCCTATGCGCCAGCAGGGAGCAGATCGCGCTTGTGGAAAAGTGGGTTTCACAGGGGCACATCGGGGTTTATCTTATGACCGACGGAGGCGGGCCCAACCTTGTAAACTGGAATTCCGAAGTGACCGCGGAGGGGGAAAAACGCAGAATCACAGTTGACAAGATACATGCCATCAGCGCACACAAACTGGGTTTTGGAATCATCGTCGTGAAGAAAAGGGGTTCCTATATCCCTTCGATATTTCTAATGCCGCCCGAGGATTGCATAAACCTGTCGCGCAGGACGGCCGGAGAGCCGTTTTTGGACGGAAGTCTCCAGCTGGGTGACGTGAAGGGGGAAGTCGTTGTCGATCAGTCCATGCAGCTCAGAAGCGGCGGAGCCCTTGGCGTCAATCGCTTTTTGACCTTCGTCCGCCCCCGTTTTGTAAGATCGCTTATGGCACAGACAAGGTGGCTCACAGGACAGGGAAGAGTCCATTTGGATCAGAAACAGCGGCAGATGATGTCGGATATCGATGCTATAAGCACAAAGCTTGCCGCACAAACCGTACTTACAAATGATTCGGTGGATGAGGTGAAGGCGCTCAAATTCGCAAGCAATGAATTCCTTCTAAGCCTTGTCCTGTCGGGCGCAGCACCGGATATGAAGGATCAGAGGGATCTCCTCGCCTTTTCCAAAATGGAAGGCAGTTCCTACAGATGCTTCTATGAAATATTTCACAGCAGCAGAAAGGCCAGGAAACGATGAGTGATCTGGTGCTGAAAGCGGCTATTTACACAAAACTGCCACATCCGTTGTTTGAACCCCGGCGTTCGGTCGAGGCCACATTCGATTATCTCTGTCAGGTGGTCACCCGACAGAGGCTCGAAGTGTCGCGATCACAGGAAGAGGTGGATGGGCCGGACAGCTTTGTCCATTTCCTGTGCTCGACAATCATTGAAGTTGTTTTTGCCAGCGGAGATATAACATGGCAGACTGTCCGCGGGCAGTTTTCCCGATATTGCCGATCAGGCGGACCGACCACATTTGTAAACGCCTATGAGTGCGCTTCCTGGGGATACGCCCTGCGCCACATGCTGCTGGGCAGGACAACTGATGTAAAAAACATCCTGATAACGGTGCTGGACGCCAATATTTATAACATGAAATTCTGGGAATACAACTCGAACTGGGGCAATTCCGGTTTCGGAATGACGACTTTTCTTATTGAACGCAGTGGTTCATCCGCAGCAGAAAATGTCTTCACAGGCTGTTCAACATCGTCAAACGCAATGCAGGATTTTGCGTTCTGGGTAAAAAAGATCTCATCAGGCAATCCGGAGGCGGTAGTGGTGCTCCCATTTTTCCCGTCCCAGATATCCAGGGGACTTTCCAGGATTCTTTCAGGATCGTCCAGGCTTCCCGATCTGCACGATCAGTGGGGCCACTGTTTTGGCAGCGATCCCTGGGTATCCCTGATCGCTGAATCCGTAAATCCCGGATTTGACAAAGGCCGAAGCTATCTGCTCTGTTCTCACGCTCTCAACGGGTATCATGTCGCATGCAAAATCAATGTGGCGGAAGATGCCGAATTAAGGTTTGGGGAGGTCAAAAATGATGTTTCATTTTGAGCTGAGTGCCGTGCTTGCGAAATCTCCCTTTCCCGATCGTCCGCATTTGAGCAATTTGCCGCCTCTCGATCTTAAGACGGAAACCGACTTTGATGCCACGCAAAATCAGAGCCGTGAGCACAACCTCGCCCCGATACTGGTGAGTTACAGGGATTACTATGAAATACTTGTCGAGGTTGTCAACAAGGTGAGGGAGGATATTCGCGAAGTGAAAAGTATCATCATATCAATAAACCTTCCTACATCCGGAAAGATCCCTCTGAGACTGCTTGAGCCGGATGTCCTTTTGTGTCAGGACGGCAAAGATGAAATTGAGTACCTTAAAAGCAGGGGAGGATGCTTTTTTTCCATCGACGGCTCCCTACGCAGAAGCGATATGGAGACAGGGTCAAATGAAATTTCACTGAGGCTGTATAATTTTCCCCATGAAAATTGCAGATTCAATGAGTTGGCCCGGCTTTTGAAAGCCTTTCACTTT
>JADFZC010000498.1 GCA_015232735.1 Oligoflexales bacterium
AAGCCTCTTACTATTTTCATCACTGCCAAGGGAGACTTGCAGCAACTTTCCATCGATTTTAAATCCCTTTCCCGGTTCATCATAGAGCAAGGAAAAAAACTTGCGCTTTTGACTGCGAAATTTGGGCCATCCACATTTTTTACCCTTTCGCTTTCCACAACGGCTTCCTTGATAGGCGGATATGCTCTCGCTTAATCTTAATGCCGCATTTTTTAGTGGTGATGAGTGAACTGTTTTTAGAAAAGGGAAAAGCTTTTTTAAGGGAGGGATCAGATTGCGTAACCCTCTTTTGCTATATAATGTTTGTCCGGCAACAGGATCGCGCTCCTTCAGATAACGATCACGCAGACTGGCGGCTTCAGTCAGCAGGTGATTATAAAGCCAGTTTAAGATTTTTGACTGCCCGTCAAGGATTCTGGCAGACTCATTATCAAAATAGAGCTTTATTTTAAGTACCGATTCCATAGTCACCTCCACTATGCGAAGGTGATAGCTCTTTTATGAAAATATTTCCATGCCTTATTTCACTCTTATCAAGATGTCAGTCACAGACATTTTCTTCTTTACTTGACTTTTTTTTCTGATGTGCTCGTTTTCCATAAAGACGTGAGGAAAAGACTGTGATGAGTTCGACGACATCATGCGCCAGCCTTTCGTTGTCGGTGAGCACCCCGAGTACGAAAGCTTGCCTGAAGGAATCCCTCTCGATCCCATTGCCTCATGGTAGAAATGGATACCCCTATAAGGATCGCTGCTTCGCTAATCGATAAAAACATATAAACCTCCCAAAAAATTCACAAGATACACCGCCTTATTATCGGAGAGAGTGTCTGGGAGGTTTCTTTTCTTACTAACAGTTACTAAGCTGAAATCTAGAATAATTTATGCAAAGTGGTTTTAAATAGTCGAGATGCTCTAACTCATAGGAATGATATGTTTTGCTATTTTTTTGGCATACTGGTGTCAGCCCCAGGCTTCTCACAGATCCGAACATGCAAGTCCGTTACAAATCAGGGACATCAGAAAGAAAGATACTCTCCAGGCACACAAAATGCGTGTTTCTTTTCCGTTGTGTCAAAATCGGAGAAGAAAAAGAAAAATGCACATTTTTCCTGATCTGTTACCATGCTGTCCTTGATCATTTCCACAATGGAACTATGCGCTTCAGTCCACTTTTTTACACCATTTTTTATATCCGCCATGTTCTTGAAAAGATAGTTTGCCTCGATGAGCCTGTGTTCCATGAGTTGTCTGGAAAGATCAAACCCCTGGATAAGCACAGCACATCTGCTAGTGTCGGAATCTATTGTGGCGAGTTCTCCGAAAACATCTTGACGGGTCAGGCCGGACTCTCTTTTTTCAAGCGGATCCATAGCATTGAAATCATCTTCCTGTTCAGGCAATTTGCCTGTCCGGTCAGGATCTTTGATATCTGAGGTTCCTGGTTCCACTTGAAAAGCCGCTTTAAGTCGCAGCAATTTCTCTCCAAATTCGACACCGACATCTTCAATTTTATCTATAATCGATTCCAGTGCCTTCACCGATATGATAAAGGTTATAAAGTGAAAATAAAGATCTTTTTCATGATCTTTCTGGATTGTGCTCGAATAACTTTGAAGCCTCCTTAATGAACTATCGCAGCAATTCTGAACCTCAACGATCATTTTACTCAGTACCTGACACTCCTCGCTTATCCAATCAGAGAGAATGCCGGTTTTTTTTGCCAGACCCGTTTTTCTCCTATTCCGGATTTGAGCAGGTTCCTTTTCCACGGAACTTGTTCTTTCTGTCATGGCGCTTAGAAGCCTTAAGAGACCTCTTTCGCACGAAGATATTAGGCCACCCGCCAGACCTATTGTGATCCCCGCAAAAGCTATGAAATTGCGCCAAAAACAGAATTCCTCCCTGTTCTGTCTGACCCAGGTGTTTGTGAAGGTGGAATCTGTGGAGGTCTCGCGGGGAATGCGGGATGGACACCAAAATATCAGCTTTCCGTCCACCTTAGGTCCTATTTCAGATAAACTGTCATACATCCCCTTATCCAGGAGATCTGATATGTAACTTGCCTCAACCTTCCTCAGATCCACTTCTCCGTCCGGACTGTCAGGGTTGAATACGGGAATCTCAAAACTTCCGATTCTGTAACGCTTTCCAAACTCAGGGACGAGACGGAAGTAACGGTAAATCGAAAACGGAATATTGATCAAAACGGCGTTTCCAGCCTTTTCCACCAAATAGTTGCTAAACCTTGTCAGACCGATCCAGCTGGCTTCTGTTATTGACGAGAAATCGATAACCACGGTGTCATTGATCATTTCATTGAAATCGCTCAAATTGACACTATCATCCAAAGTGCCGTGAATTTCCAAAATATTGTTTTTTTGTTTTTTTAAATAAAAATGCATAATGAAATTAAAATTTTCCCTAAAAAAATTTAGTGTTGCAGCCTAACATATCCCCATTTTTCACACATTTTAATCTCTTCTTCGAAAATTTCTGCTGATTTTACTATTATTTGTTTTTGATCTCTACCGGTTTTTTCGATCAGTCAGGGTTGCCTTTTTTGTAAACAAAAAAGCCGCAGCCCTGTTCGATCAGTAATGGCCATTGCAATTATTTGAACGGAGGGTTATGATCCGGCGCGTTCAGATAAACTATGACATAAAATGCATCACGGACTATTGCCGAGGAAGGAATTAATGATAGATCCGGTGGGAATTACCTTTAGAAAAGTATCGGAGGGAGGTATCGTGGGTTCCAAGATATGGTTCTTTTTAAATACAAGTTTACTTTTTCTGCTATTTGCCACAGATGTTTTCGGCGTGGATTTTACTGGACGTTATCGGATCGACAGTTGTGAGGAAAAAGGATTTGGGAGCGGGATGCATGGTGATTTCGGTTTTCCGGAAATCGAAAACCCGGATCAGCGCCCCTTAGTTATCGTTCATGTATCTCTATACAAAGGTCACATTATAACAATCAATCAGATTGAAAACAGGGAGCTTCGAATCAGCTTTTCCCGTTACCTGTCGTTAGGTGTGGATAGTGAACCAAAGGTTCATC
>JADFZC010000499.1 GCA_015232735.1 Oligoflexales bacterium
TCCCTCGGATTCAATTTCATCATATTTGAATCGAATTTTCATCATCTAGCAAGAGAATTCATAATAAAGGGCGACGGTTATGAGCAGGAGGAAAAAATAATTGAAATCGACTGGGCTCCTATCATAGATGATAACGAGGAAATAGAAAGAATACTCGTTGTACTCAGGGATGTCACGCAAGTCAGAAAATACAAAGCTGTTTTCCAGCAGCAGGAGGAAGAACTTGGAATAATTTCCGAATTGCTGAACAGTTCCAAAGCCTCGTTCCATTCTTTTATGAATACCGTGACACAGTTATTTGCTGAAAACAGGAAAATCATAAAGGGTTCTGATGAATCAAGTGCCAACATTGAAAGAATGTTCATAAACCTGCACACCATCAAGGCAGCCGCAAGGTCACTCGGATATAAGAAATTCACAACGGCAATCCACCACGGTGAACAGAAATATAAAATGATCATGGCAAAAAAATATAAATGGAATCAGGATGAACTTCTGAATGATCTCGACGAACTTGATGTTATCCGCGACACCATGCTTACGATAAGCCATAAAAAACTCGGGTGGGATAAGCACGAGGATTCTGGTTCATGCAGGTTTACTGCCATTGAAATCAAAGATCTGCTGGCCAAAATCAGGAAAATCGATGTGTCTCATATTCAAAATAGCGACAGGGCGGCACTTCAGGACATACACCTTGCCCTGGAACAAAAAATATATTTGAGCCTGAAGGACATAATAAATGAAATATCAGCATCGGCGGAGAAACTGGCAATAGATCTTGGCAAGATAAGTCCGATTATTATAATTGAGGATAATGGATACAAATTATCCACTGAGTGTGCTGAACCGCTGAAAAATACGTTTATACACCTCTTCCGCAACTCTCTGGACCACGGTATTGAGAAAGTCGAGGAGAGGATTGCCTTAAAAAAACCTGAGCATGGAAAAATCCATATAAACATGGAAAAAACCGGCAACATGCTGCGTATATCATACCGTGACGATGGAAGGGGCCTCAACCTCCTGAAACTAAAGAAGATCGGATTTGAAAGGGGTTTTCTCGACCCGCGCAATCCGGATCCTGACCTGGGCGAAATATGCAGACTGATATTTATTGAGGGATTGTCAACAAGAGAAAACATTACCGAAATCTCCGGACAGGGGATTGGGATGAGCGCAGTAAGAACGATCATTGAAAACATGGGATGCAAAATAAATATCGTAATCAGCGAAGAAAAATTTGATATGGAACGGGTTCCGTTTGAATTTCACATATTGATGCGGGAAGAGATGTTTAAAAAATTGTAGCAATAGAAAACTTCATCACTTTCTTGTGAAGATAAGATAGATTTTTCCTGCCGAAACCACTGCTTTCATATCGTATGTGTTCTGGGGATACTTGGAGTTAAGAGACTGAAGAGGTTTTTGAATAAACTCACTATATATCAGTGGTTGAATACTCTGATTCATCCGATCCACGACCGTCTTCATATTTTTATTTTGGATATCCCAAGGTTTTAAAAAGTAACAACCACTTTCCGGCAAAGGAACCCAACCACTTGAATCAAAATGACAGCCGGTCAATGATCTGGCCCCTTCAGATGAGTCCATTGTATTTTTGGCCTCAAAACCTGACATTTTAATTTCAACATTGCTACCGGAAAAAATGAGATCATTACGGATTTTAAAACTATTTCGATAAACGCCGCTCTTTTTACTCTCTAATTCCCTGCCATCTAATTCCGCAGTACCCTCCATGACAATTTTATCGCCATCGATTGAAAACCTGATGTTTGCAGGATTAATGACGTTGCTTTGAACGCTATGTTTTATTTTGACATCTTCAGTATAACAATTCGTTGAGGGAGTACAATAGATGGGATCACCGCTGCAAGAGGTTGTAGTGATGCATTGTTCTTTCGGAATTTCCAATTCGAATTCACTATAGAGCTTATATTCAATCGCCCCTTTGCCGGCTTTGACCTCGGCAGCAACCGTACCGACCGCTGGTTTTAGGAGATCATTCAAATGAGTTGTATCAATCGGCTCAAGACATCTCCCGCCATTAACATCACAACTCTCAGCTGTGAGAGTTACAGTGCCATTCTTTGAATCCGCGGTTAATGTAAAGGATATTTTGTCGTCATTTATTGGCTTATCACCAAAATTTTGAATGAGCGTGATTGTCTCCTTTCGAAAAAATTGATCAATTGCATTTCTTAACTCTTGCATCGCCCAAAACATATTTTTCGTTTTGTCATCGTTCATTGTATAAAACCGTATCGGGTTTTTATGCATCTTCTCGAAATTGATGGAACCGATGGCGGCCTCAAATGGATCAAATTTACCCGTTGTACCCAGATTCCTGTCGGCACTAAATGCTATTTGCGTCACAAATTGGTCTTTCACTTTAGAATATTCGGTTAATTGATATCCGATATATATGCTTTGAAAAGCTGTCTCTTTGTGGGTAGGCTTTCCAACATTCCTTTTGACATAATAAGGGATAACCATCTTAGTTTTCATTAGAAAATGATCTTTATCCACAGCAAACGTTGTACTTTCAAGATCGATCTTTTCGTTTTCCACGACCATTCTGCCATTGCTATAACTGATATCCCTAAAGAGTTGGGAACTCCCACTCTCTACAGAATTATTGATAGTCTCGATGACAGGAGCGATATCTTGCTTAAGCATGCTGCTTAAATCCTCTATGCGATAACTTTTTTTAAGGCAATTGCCTGCATTCGCCTCACAGTGAAATATGTTGTCACTCGTGTTTACGAGGCTGCTTTTGTTTTCAACACCATATTTGCAGCTTATCATGATGAAAAGCATGGCTATGAAACAGCAATGCAAATCTTTTCCCGTATTCTTATTATTATTTAAAATAATTTTCATAACTTAATCCTCTTCCCTATCAACAACTGGACAAAAAATATCAAAACTTTAACAGCGCGACTTCTGCCAAGCCAAGTGGTGAATGCAATATCGATGCCAGGCATCATAGCTTGATGTCGGAGGAGACGGAAAATACATGTCAAAAATTAAAAAA
>JADFZC010000500.1 GCA_015232735.1 Oligoflexales bacterium
TCGCTGAAAGTTATTTGCTATTTTGAGGATAAACTTGTGGGTAATAGTCAGAGTTCACTTTTGGTATTGATTCTTTGAGTCCCTGGTTTTCCTCTCATCCCTCAGATTCAAAATACCCTGAAGGACCCACAAATCTCCGGCCAGCACAAAAAATATCCCGCATGAAAACAATATTCCAAGCGAACGAAGCGACTTGAAATCGGAGATGATCAATATCAACGAAATCAGCATTGTGATTATCGCGATTTGAAGCGACCCGGTTCCCTTTTCCTCCACCCCCTTTCTAATATCGCCCTTAAGTCCTGTGTCTGAAAAAATAAACTGTATTGTATTATCTCCTGCAACTCCGAGAAGAACCGATGCGAATATGCATACGACGTAATTGACATCGAGGCCAAGCAGCTTGACCAGTCCTGTAATTGAAAGGGCTCCCCATACCGCTGAATATATTATTTTCGCTTTCGATCTGATACGCATTGCATAACAGAGAACGATCAATGTTGTGACAATTAGTGCAAGGCACAAAACAAGGCTTTCTATCAATGTTGGAATAACCTTCTGTGAAAATTCAAAATATGAAATCGATGGTCCCAATATCTCACACTCTCCGAGCGGACAGAGCCTTTTTCCCATTTCCATTATGGATGCAATACTTTTCATGTCATACGTATTTGAATATACAGTCGCAAGCGCCCTTCCCTTCAGTGAAAACATGTGGGAATAGTTTCTGTCCATCATAATTGCCGGTTTGACAACAGTCCTTTTGTTAAATGGTACGCCTTTCGCAAAATAATCGATGGTCGCATAAGGGTCATCGATGTATGTTATGTTTTTTTGTTTCAAAAATTCAGAGAGTATTTTACTGTTAATATCTTTTTTTTCAGCATCATTGAAAACGATATTGAACTGGTTGATCCACCCCCTTGTCCTTTTCAGATAACCGATTCCCACTGGAACTGGATGATTTCCGGCGAATGTCGTTTCAGGATTGTCATTGATCGAGAGCATCAGTATTGTCAGGGGTGACATCACAAATATGGCAAGCATCGCATACAATACCGGTTTTCCCGGGACAAAAGAGGCAATCCTGAAAAATCCTTTGATGCTTACCGCTCTTTCGGCACAAACCCAGTTTCGAAACGAAGGAAAGAATTTCAGTATCGAGGGAAGATAATAAAACGTTATCAGCCATTCAAGAAAGGCTCCAAGAGCGGCCAGAAAGCCAAAACGCTGAATAGTTTCCAGATTTGATATGCACAACGAGCCAAATCCTATGATTGTCGTAAACGAGGTCATAAAGCATGGAAGGATGTAACTTCGCATGACATCATGCCAGTTGTCGTCACTTTTCAGCATTTGATACGTAAGGAACAGGACATCCTGTGCCGCCGCTATGGATACAATCATAAATAACCCGGCACACAGTGGGTCATGAGGAAACGAAAAAAGTCCCATGAATCCGAAAAGGATCGCGCCCATGGCAACAAGTGTGAAAACAGCTATGAATCCGGCAAGCCACCTTCCAAAAAAAACTCGCATGGCAAGGCATAGAAGCACAAGAAGAAGAAGATTTAAAAAATTTGCCTCGCTAAGCCCTTTTAATACTCCAAGTTTATAATAGGGATATCCGGTTATGACAAAGTCTGTCTTCCCTCCTTCGCTTTCCAGTTTGCGGGATATTCTTTCTTTCAATATCCCAATGAGCGCAGGATCAAATTCCCCGAATCTGCCGATTTCCTCCGTTCCCCTGAATGAGAACTCAAAAGTAAGGTCATTTTTTTCCCTCCCGGTGAAAAGAGGCGAAAAAGGGGTTTTTTGAAGCGGGCTCAAATCATAAGGTACGTTCATACTTCTGCACGGATCATCAAGAACGAGGAAAAAAATATATCTGTCCCCGGTCCATTCCCCTCTTCTGAGATGAAGAGGGGATGATATGTCTGAAAGATCCTTGTTCGTGAAAGCCTCTTCAGTAACTATTTTTCTCAGTGCGCATACGTCTCTTCCGATGAGAGGTCCCTTGTCCTTACGAAAGAAAGTCAGCTGAACGCTGTGGCCCAGCCTGAACTCCCTTCTGAGATCCCGATACCTGACAGTACTTGTTACTGACCGCCCGATCATATCGTCAGGACTGACAAATATCCGCATTCTCGCTATCCAGGGCGCCATGAATATTAAAAAAGCGGTAAAACCTATGGCTACACGAACATGATTGGAAAGAGCCTTGTCAAACATCCTGAGAAGAAAGCCCTGAAAGCCTTCAAGCGCGAGCCTGACATTTTTCCAGAATTTCTCCATCATTCACTTTTTCCCCAGGTTCTTCTTTTAATACCCTTATCGGCTTTGCCGCGGCGGATCAACCTGTTTTTTTCAATTTTATCAAATCACATTTGGCTTTGAAATAATTTCAGGAACTCACGGTTCGATACAGAATCCTTGACTGTCAAGGGATCGTCTTCTTGAGCGTAGCAAAAGATCTTGCATAAATACCAGAGATGCTTCACTTCGTTCAGCATGACGCCGGGAGCCCCTGAAATAATTTCAAAAATTTTGCCTCATCCCGGTCCAGGTGATATATTTGTTAGTATATCTGAATATCGGATTCAATGGAGGAACAGGATCGTGGAAATCAAATCCATTTCATCATTCTTGGCCGTCGTATTTTTTATGGGATTATTTCCCGAAAGTTCCCTTTGCGCGGAAAAGCCTGCCGCAAAGCAGATCGTGAGAATAGGCTACGGGGCGGAACCCAGGGAACTGGATCCCCAGAAGGCGGTGGGCCATCCTGAATCAAAAATACTTCAAAACCTTTTCGAGGGCCTGACGTCCTTTGACCCCATCACCCTCGACCCTATTCCCGCGGCTGCGGAAAGCTGGACAATTTCGAAAGATAATCTGACCTATACCTTCAAGCTCCGTCCCGGCCTCAAATGGTCGGATGGCAAACCTATCACCTCTGAAGACTTCGTCTATTCATGGAGAAGGCTCCTTAGCCCTGCTCTAGCCTCGGAATATTCATACATCATTTACAGCCTGAAAAATGCCGAGGCTTTCAAC
>JADFZC010000501.1 GCA_015232735.1 Oligoflexales bacterium
TCCCCTCGCCGCCATCTGACGCCGTCAGGCATTCACAAGAAACTGACTCAACGATTCTTCTAATTTGCGCCTGGGCTACTTTCGAGTCGTCTATAACCAAAACCTTTCCTGACATCAATTTTCCCTTTCGCAGTTATATGGAGCACAAAAAGTGTTAAACCTTAACCAAAACACACTAGATAAATCCGGCAAGCATATCTCCGACCCCTACATTCTAGATGAACACCCTTTATCTTTTAAGCATGGACCAGTCATAAAATTATACCAAACAACGCATAAGCTTATACAGATAATTATTGAATAATTTAGTGGCGGGCTTATCCGTGCAGGATCGGATAAATCCACTGCATCAACTGGTAATTATTTCAAATTGACAACTTTTTTGTCATAGTTTTTAAAAAAATATTCAATGAGTCTGTATCCTTCGATTGAATTCACAACAAAGTCCTGTGAATCCGGAAGGTCTCCGGCGCTGAAAATGCCGGAAAACCGGCGAAGGCGACAACTTACTTGATGACATCCATATAACCGGGATGTATATTCCAATCCGTAATATCAACTGGATCCGGAGAATACATTATGATGAAATACTTTCTTTCTTTTATCTTTCTTGCGATATCACCAAACATTCTTGCAACTAACTTTCCCCCTGATGAAACGGGGCCAACCTATCCGGAGGAAAATTCGTGCATCAGAAGCTGCAATTACTCATACGACAAGGATTTTGAAATCTGCCAGTATGTTTCAACCGAACACTGGAAAGCATGTACGGAACGCGCGTATCAGACACTGCAAGAATGCTACCGGGACTGCTCAAAATAGAAAAGGTCTGAACACTGTTCTCATAAATTAACCTACAATTGCCTGGAGGATCAGATTTTCTTCCTTATCAAAGAAAAAATCAACAGCCCATAGTTTATAAAGAAAATGGCCAGCCCCCCGCACAGCATTCCCTGGGCGACCATAAGCGGGGAATCGTCACAAAAAAAGTATATTCCAACTATCATTACCGAAAGGCAAATATAGGTTGGTACCAGAAATCCGTATATCGACTTGGCAAGACACACTATGAAAAGAACGTTTATCACGGAAGCGACAGCCATTGCAGCCGTAATGGTAGGCAGGTAGATGGCAGCCGTGGCAAACGTCTTACCCAAAAGAAGCGACAGAATCTCCTCCGGGAAAAAATAGGCCACAGCCGCAACGCTGCCGGATGCCACGGTGGTGAGCGAGAGAATCAAAAGAATAATGTTCATGGAACTTTCATTGTTTTGTGAATTTTTTACAATTTCCGAGAAGAGGACATTGATCACCATCTGCGGCAAAAAGAACGCTATCCGCCCGACCACTGAAGCACCTGAATAAATACCCGCCTCCTCGGGACTGAAAAGATGTTTCACAGTGATGATGTCAAGATTGGTAATGACATAGACAGACAGATTCATAAGCAAAACCGGAACGGAAAAAAAGAGTATCTCCCTGACCTCTTCCAGCGTGATCTTATAGTCTCCCGATCTGTCCAAATCGCTAAACTTTGAATTTATTGTTCCCGTCATCAAAAAGACTGTCACAATATTGCTGATCAGGGCGGCTGCAATCGCCATGTTATATGAAAAGCCAAGTACCGCAACGAACAGTATGCACAGGGAAAGCCTTATCATCGCATTGATGAAAATCTGTATATTGACATTTACATACTCATAAAACGCGTTGAGAATTCCGGATCTGAAAGTCAGCTCCAGGACTGAAAATATTGTGAAAATGAATATGATAAGCGGAGTCACCGTGCCAAGTTTCAAATATCTTGAAAAGACCGGGGCAAGAAGGATCAACGTGAAACTGAAAGCGCCTCCGATATATGAAACCCACTTTCCAAGGTATTTTATCAGCTCCCATTGGGCGCTGCGGTTATCCTGATACTTTATTACAAACTTCATCGACACGTTGTAAAAGACCGGGGAAAAAAAAGAGAGGATTACTCCGATGCTGCACACGGAATTATATATGCCGTAATCGGCAGGGGAGAGAAACCGGCCAAGCAGCATCATGATTATGTAATTGGAAAAATTAACAAGATTGGATATTATCATTACCAGAAGGTTGATTTTGATAAATGATTTCAGCAAATGCTACCCTGTTATTTTTGAATGAAAATCCACTATTTTCCTCACAACGGATTCTATCTTGTCAGTCGGCGGCAATATCGTCGTCCTGAAGTGAAACGTGCCCGGTTTTTGTCCAAAACCCGAACCGGGAACCACGCAAATGCCGGTCTCTTCCAAAAGCCTCAGACAATATTCATTGTCGCTCATTCCACCCGTCAGCGTGATCTTTGGAAAGGCGTACATGGCTCCCTCAACCAGCTGGCAGGATATTCCAGGGCATTTGTTAAGCCCCTCAGCCACAATTTTGGCCCTGGCCTTCATTTCTCCAAGTATTCCATCTCTCTCCCTCCGGTAAAGTTCGAAGGAAGGCTCTCCTTCCCTTGGCGGCCGGACCATCAGATAGGTCACAACCTGTCCGACTGAATTTGCGCAAAGCGCCACAGACTGAAGCTTGGTAATCTCGGCAAGAACCTCGGAAGGAACGTTCCTGCACTCAAAATAACCGCCGCGATGCCCGCACTCACCCAGAAATCCCTTGGAACACGAGTGAAAACTGAAGAGCGAAACATCCCTTATTTTTTTCTTTTCAAGGATTTTCGCAAATGAGCAAAAGCTTTGTCCCCCGTTGTAAATATTCTCCTGATAAACCTCGTCCGCAAGAATTGCCAAATCATATTTTCTCGCAAAATCGAATATCATCGCAATATTATTTTCATCGAGGACAGCCCCTGTGGGATTCCCCGGATTGATCACTGAAATTGCGCGGACATTAACGCCTTTTGCCCTGGAACTGAGAAGTGCGCCTTCAAGCTGCTCATAACCAAGCTTCCAGCCGCCCTCCTCGTTAAGGAAATAACCAACCTGACAGCCGCCAAACAATGTTATCGTCGCAGAATAGAGCGGATATTGAGGTATCGGTATCATTATTCCGTCATTTTCCGAACCAATG
>JADFZC010000502.1 GCA_015232735.1 Oligoflexales bacterium
AAATCGTAAGTTACATCGATGCTGTTCGGTGCTTTGCTATAAGTGCTTGCCCCGCCATAATATACAGGAACAAAGTCGGGCTGCTTAAGCACACAACTTGTAGTTTGATTCGCTATAGCAAATTGGGCTGCTGATAAATCAGAATAGGGGGTGCTTGTTCCGTCTATTATTGGAACCGGTATTTCGAACTGACATGTTGTGCAACTATCGCATGGACTAGTTTTATTAGTACAATCACAACAAGCCCCATTGGGGTCTGGACCTTTTAACCAAATAGCCATAAGCCTTTTCCTTGGGCTTATTATACACTAAAACCGGAGAGGGTATCTCCGGTTTTGTAACTATGCCTTCTTTTTCTTGGCTTTGGCGTCCCTGATCTTTACTGATAGGGTATATACATCACGCCGAGGGATGCTATCCCAGTCCTCCCAAGTATTGGGATCGCTGGTGAAATCCTGCGGGTGAGTAACATAAGCCTCCGCTGATCTAGTCTTAAGAGCCTCAAAGGTATAACCTAGGCTAGAGCAATCATCACGAAGCTTCTCCTGTGGGCTAATTGCCGTCTGGGCATCGGCATGGGGAGATGACTGAGGAAGAAGAGGATTGACGCCCGTCTTAAGGGCATTCTCAAACTTTTCGTTCGCCTTAGCATCGAACTCATCCTTACCATAGATTTTGATACCCAAGGCGGCACGAACACAGCGAGCCAAGGCGCGGTTAGCCGCCATTGCCTCAAGGTGAAGCTGAAATGATCCTGTGACGCTATAAAGGCTCGCGCTGGCGGTATCAGCCCATGTCAGGGACTCACCGCCAGTTTCGAAGTTGCCGATAAATTCAATAGAGCAGGTAGCAGTAGCCTTTTCATTGCTGACGTAATCCATCTTTAGGCAGACAGACTTTACGCCGCGCAATTTCATCAAATAACGCCATCCCTCAAGCAATACCAGAAGCTGCTTATCTTCGCACTTGGTGACATCGATGTCGCGGGTACTCTTTACGTTAAAGCGTGTCTTCAACTCATCCTCATAGGAAGGGTTGACGTATAGATGCTCTGGCTTGAGCATCGCTCGCCAGTTAATAAAACCTTCTGGGGTTCGAATATACTCTACAGACTTAAGTAAACCTGATTCGTCGCGTAATGACATAGTAATTTTGATTATTAGGAGAAAACCAACATGTGTGCCTGATCCATCCAGAACAACGGATCATCTATAACTTTTGCGATGGATGAACTGCCCTCAATTGCTGAGTCGATTTTTTCGTGCGCCAAGGATAGATAAATCTTGCCTCTGGAAAGAACAAACTTATTGGTCTTGAAACTCATCATAGCCAACTTAATGTCTTTGTCAATAGAAAATTCCTTGTTGTTCAAATATTCCTTACAAGAATTTTCGAAGTCAACACGGGTTTTGTTTGGAATATGTTGAACTGGAATATGTTCGAAAAACTTCAAGCGTATGGCAGCAACCTCTTCCTGACTGTCAGAACGGCTGAAGAATGTTCGGTTAAGTCCGATTTTGTTGATTTCTTGAATGTAAGACAACGGACAATCTTCCAACAATTCGTGGTTGTAGGATAGGATTGAATTCTTAAAAGCACGGAGGATATCCAGATTAATTGGTTTTCTTGTGACGATATTTAACTTGCGACCAGATTGCAATACCTGAATTAAATTTTGCTCGTTATGATCCAAGTCCATTCTAATTGCACATGGTGCATCGGGATTAAAACCGGGATTTAAGGGCATATTGGGAATGTAGTCCAATACGGTGCCGGTGTAGGCATGTCCAACAAAACATGTTTTTTGCTTGATATCAACATTCACAAAAAGCAAATCAACAACATTTCTAGCCACTTCGAATGGATCGATAAAATCGATTGTCTTTGGCGATTCTTGGGAGTAGAATGTCGGCTTGTGGCCGCGACGATGCGATTGCAGTAAACGAACATTCCCCTTCCAGTATGGTCCATGAATATAAGAACTGGTACTGCCATATAGAGCTACAAGCGGAATGCTAAGCCAACCAGCGGCATGGGCAGTCCAAGAATCATTGCCCAAATGCAACATGGAATTACTGAGAAGATAGTATGACTGCCCAAAACTCGTTTTACCTCTTAAATCATAAACACCGTTAAGCTGGGGGTCTTCCTTGGAACCAAGCAAGACAATTGCGATACCGGCTTTTTGCAGATGTGGCAATAGCAAACCAACAACATCCTGATAGTAGCTGTAATTCTTGGCCGCTTGACCCGATCCGGTGGAAAGGGTAATATAGCGTTGAAATGGAAGGGGGAAAAAATCCTCCCTGAGCCAAGGTCTGTTAATTTTCAGACCCGTGGAACGAGAATAGGTTTCAATTAGACTTGGCATGGTAAATTTCGAATCCGCTATACGGTAGTTTGTTATTGTGTACGTTTTCACCCCTGACATCAAAGGCCGGTGATGGCTGGCTGAGATAAGCTAGTACTCTCTGGGTTTGAATGGCTGGGTGATAAAATACATCGAAGTAAGCACTATCGGGTGTTTGACCGGCACCCATGGCCAACATCTCCTGTTCCATTGCTTGAATATACGGGAGAATCTTGTGGACATATGGGTTACCTTCCAGTAATGCTTTGTACTTTTCATCAACCATTACATACAGATCGGTGTCTGGATGCTGTTCATGAAAGGACTGAAATAACGAAGTAGTAATAAGGATATCGCCAATAGATTCCTTGATTAGTATCAATCCACGCTTTTTGCCATTCTTATCCAAAAACGAAGAAAAATCCTGATTACTAGCTCCGTTCTTTTGATTTTCCTGTCGGGCTACAGACAAGAAATAATTGTATATATCCTGCCGATTCATTCCCTCGCGTATGCGAGCCATCCAATGCTTTCTGCCTTCTCCATTTGGTGGCTCATCCATCCTAAGAATATTAGAGTAAAGAAGGGTGATGAATTGATCTGCATCCGGAACATCGGGAAATGGATATTGATCATTTTTGGGCTGAGGCTTCATGTCGATGTTTTCCCAGTCAACGGCAGGCATCGAATCGAAAAGCTTTT
>JADFZC010000503.1 GCA_015232735.1 Oligoflexales bacterium
AAGTCTGGGCGGGTGGCTTATATCCCCGCCATGAATGGCGGAGTTTTACGCCACCCTTATTCTAAATAACATAATAATTGCTTTACGAATGGGTTTGTGAAATAAGTTATTATAATAAAAAATTTATCGAAGTATTTTGGAGTATGGTTTTGCTGGAAGAAAATATTGAAAATGAAGAACCTGTTTTTTTCTCCAATAAGGATATGGATAGAACTTCCATAAGCGGCAATTTTATGGCCCCGGTTTTCGATCAAATAGGAAAGCGTTATAAAATAAGTGAAGTTTTGGACATAGGCTGTGGCAACGGCTTTTTTTCATCTTATCTGTTAAAACATTCAAATTGCAGGATTACAGGTATTGATGGAAGCAGATACGGCCTTGAACTGGCAAGGAAGGCGGGATTTCATGAAACGGTACATGTTTCTGATTTTGATCGGGATGAACTGCCTGTTTTGGACAGGCAATTTGATTTGATTATTTGCAAGGATCTGCTTGAGCATCTACTATATCCTCAAAAGATCGTGAAATATTCATATGAGAGATTGAAGCCTGGCGGGCGCCTTCTGGTGCTGGTTCCGAATCATTTTCCTGTTAACTCGCGTGTAAAATTTCTTTTTACTGGCGATATTGATACACAGAATTATTTCCCTGACGCAAAAGAATGGAATTTTCCCCATTTGAGGTTTTTCAGCCCGCATGGATTGCTTGAGATGCTTGGACAATGCGGTTTTGTTGAATTTACGTCGTTTACCGGATATTTTCCGAGTATTTCCAAGATAGCAAGACTGCCTTTTGGGAAAAGGTTTTTAAATTATTTATCTACCCATTATCCTTCGTTATTTTCAAATGCGCTGGTTTATTTGTGCAGGAAACCCTGCTGCTAGCGGTCTCTCATTTCAAATGCCATTTCAGCCGGCATTTTTCTATTAACTTTTCTTATAAAGTTTCCGCCGCATAAAAGCTCAAGCTCTTTGACAGCCCTTTCCTCTTTGCATTCCTGAGCCAGGTAAATCAACTGATTGATGGCTTTCATCGCGTCAAAATGGTTGAAATCCTCTGGTTTGGCTATAAAGATATCATCGACGACCTTGTGGTTTTCACATCCATCGATTAAAAGTTCCTCATAAAGCTTTTCTCCCGGCCTGAGTCCGATAACTTCTATTTCGATATCCTTGTGAGGTTCCTTTCCGGATAACCTGATCAATTGTTCCGCCATCCTGTATATATTCACCGGTTTTCCCATATCAAGGATAAAAATTTCACCGCCATCCGTATGTAAGACAGTTTGAAGCACAAGTCCTACAGCCTCTTTGGTGAGCATAAAATATCGTGTCACTTCTTTATGTGTTACCGTCACAGGTCCGCCTTTTTTTATCTGTTCCATAAAAAGCGGAATAACAGATCCGGAGCTGCATAGCACATTGCCGAATCTGACAATCGAAAACCTGATTTTTTCTCCGTATAGTTTGTGCATGCATTGTACCAGAATCTCACAGGCTCTCTTTGTGGCGCCCATGACATTTGTTGGTTTTACCGCTTTGTCAGAACTTATCAGGATAAAGCGGTCGGCTCCAAATTTAACGGCGAATTCAGCAACGTTTTTAGTGCCTTCTATATTGTTCACTATAGCTTCAAGCACATTGCTTTCAACAAGGGGAACATGTTTGTATGCAGCCGCGTGAAATACGATATCGGGAATGTAGGTTCGAAATACATTTTCAAGGGTCTTCTTATTTGTGACCGATCCCAGAATTGGAACGATGTGGGTTTTTTCCGTCGTAATTTGTGACAGCTCCTGATCTATTTTGTATAAATTGTACTCACACGAATCCAAAAGGAGCAGTTTTTCCGGGCTAGTTTTTATAATCTGCCTGCATAATTCCGAACCGATTGAACCTCCGGCCCCTGTAACAATTATCGATTTTCCTTTAAAAACCTCTTCAAGGTGTTCAAGATTGATGATAATGGGCGCACGCTTCAGAAGGTCGGTAATATCTATTGGTCTAGGTTCAACCAGGTTGTCTTTCAAAATCTGGTTGATGTCGGGCATGATAAGGGGGGTGAGCTTGGATTCGATGCATCTCTCATAAATTTTTGATACATTTGAACCCTTTGCGTTATCGATTGCAATTATGATATGGTCCACCTTGTATTTTGCGGCTATCTTTTCCATATCGTCGCCCGAGCCCAGTATTTTTACTCCGTGAACCACCCTGTTTTTGATGTTTTTATCGTCATCGATGAAACCGACGACCCGATATATTGGGTCCTTTAATCCTTGAAGATGTCTAATGAAAAGCTCGCCGGATCGTCCAGCTCCATAAATAAGGCAGTTCTTTTTGCCAGTGTTGTCAATTGAAGTACCTATGGAGAGTAGCAGCCTCCATGAAAATTTCTGCAGTGTGATGGCCATGGCTGAGAGGAAAAAACTTATAAGCGGAACGGATCTCGGGATTTGTGCTGCGGGGTATAAAATTGCGGTCAGAAATACGAGCGTGGTTCCCATAACAACACATTTTATTATCAAAATTCCGCTGCTGAAGTTAGCATGCCGCCAAAGCTGTTTATACATTCCCAACGAGGAGAAACTGATAATGTTCAATAAAATGACAAGCGGCAGGGTTTGAGTGTAAATCAGCCAGTAGTCAGGAAAATAGAGGGTATCAAGGCGAAGACAGAAAGACAAGTAATACGAAACTGAAATGGTAACAGCATCGACGGATATGAGTATCGCCAGCCTTATCCACTTCCAGTACTTCAGATGAAAGGGAAACTCCAAAATCTTTGATCTCATTAATCCCCTGACCAGAGGACCGGCTAAAGAACCCATAAGACTCCCTGTCTCTGACAATATAGATCACTGCTTCAAAGCAGTAACCAAAACATTTTGAGATTACACTTGCATTGAATATCGCTAAATTTACCAATACGAAAAAATATAAACTTTTTATACTAGAAATGCATTAAAATATCCACATCACTTGTTTATACTTTAGAATTTGGAAAACATATAAAACAGAATATGGTTTTCGTATAAAAAATGGAC
>JADFZC010000504.1 GCA_015232735.1 Oligoflexales bacterium
TGATCGATGTTGTTTCGCTCGTAACCAGCGCCGACCGGGAGGCTTTTAAGCTTCCTGTTGTCCATAAAGTTTTTATGTGTAGCGACCTCTACAAAATAATTCAGTTCGGGACGCTCCAAGGCCTCACTCCAGGCGCCGCGCCGGATGTGGTTGAAAAGGGCAGGCAGAGACTCGAAATTATGCGTAACATTCTGCGGGATGAGACACAAAGGATCGCTGACGGCAGGGGACCTTATGCCGATTTCAAAGGCAGGATTCTGCTTGTTGAAGATCTCAAACCGGCAGACGATCAATGGCGATCCTACCTGGCTGCAGACTGTGTTCACCCAAATGTCAAAGGGCAACAACTTTTTGGCGAAATTATCTGGAAGGCTATGAAAGAGGCTGGCATTTTGTAAAAAATTTTTGGCGCATTTCGCGTTGAGGAACTCTGTATATTACCATAAATAACAAGGAATAATTTTATGATGTTGATGGATGACAAAAAACTTGAATCAATTGAAAATTTGGTTCGCATAGAGCGGTGTTCGCCTCCTGCGGCAAAGCAAATGATGGAAGCTGCCACTTTTCAAAGCTATGACCACAAAGATATTTATGGAGATTTTTGCCAGGTCCAGGCCTATGTGGATTGTCCCCCTGAAAAGATCTTTGAGTACATGGCTAACGTATACATGATGGAAGAGTGGACCTATGGCATTAGGTCGCTTAAAACCACCGATCAGGAAGGCCTTTACAAAGGTAGCGATGCGCTGGTGAAAGATACAGCTATCTATATTAAGGTTCATGCAATACCAAAAGCACTTGTGGTCGATTACCACTGTGCATGGGATCAGCGGGATGAATTGTGGATGATCTATCTATACCGCATCGTTCCGGCTCAGCTTGTTCTAGGTCGCCGAGGATCCGTGATTTTTTGGCAAAACTGCCGTCACCCTTACTACACGGACAATCCCTATCCCAACAAATCGCCCGAGGGCCGGATTTGGGTTGGACAGCTTTGGAATCTTTTTCCTGCTGGTCATGCCATAGAACTTAATAATCTAAAAAGCATTCTAGAGTATCGCTACAGAAATAATTTTTTGGAAATCGGATCAGACTTAAATCAGGAAACATCTGCCACAAGGTCGATCATCAAGGCAGCTTCCATTGAGATGTGTCATGAATCAGCAAGTTAGTCTCATCGGTACAGCCAGCTATCTGCCGTCTAGAGTGGTTGACAATAGCTACTTTAATCTCGATCCAAAAGCTGCGGAGAACCTGATGTTCAAGGGATGTCTGAAACGCCATCACGCCAGCCCGGAGGAGACTGCTCCATCTATGATTAAAAAAGCAGCCACGACTTTATCTACCAGACTTGATTTCAATCTGAGTCGTGATGTTGATATCCTTATTATCAATACGCACTTTCTTGATCGGGCATTCACAGGATGTGGGGCGCAGGTGGCTCATGAGCTCAATCTCAAAACAGACCAGATCATTGACATGCATAACGGCGGTTGTATTTCATTTGTCATGATGATGCACCTGGCAGCAGAATTGATGCAGAGTGGTTCATATCAAACGGCCCTGATCTGCAACGTGCAAAACGGAGCGGGCCGAATATTTAGCCAGGGCATCAACCGGCAACGTCCCCAGTCGGCTATTCCCGGAGATGGATGTGGTGTCGGTCTTCTTGTTAAAAGCGATTTGGCACCGATACTCAGTTTTGTCAGATGCTCCTTTGGCGAGCATGCCTATGACATGAATCTTATATGTGAACATGGAACCTCCAAAGGTTGGTGGGAGCCACATGTAGAGCCATTCAATATTGAGTTTAATGCCGATAACATAGCCAAGATTATCGAGCGGGGCAACACGTTGGTACCTATGGTAGGCTATGAAGCTCTAAAAAAGGCGTCTGTGGACAAGAGTGATATCGACTATATGATTTGCAATCAGCCTAACCCGCTCTTTTTGGAACACTGGCGCAAGGCATTTGGCTTGCCAAGCTGGCGGCTTATTCACACCTTTTTCGAGCATGGCAATCTGTTTGGCGCCGGTCCTCCCATTGCATACGAACGCGGATGTCTGGATGGCAGGATCAAGAAAGGAAATAAAATACTCATGGCCGGTTTTTCACATGCTGGTGATTACGCTGCGGCGGCGGTGATTACCGCGGCTTGATATGACATTTTATGATTATCTCCGGCAGTAGGCACCTTTCTAGAAAATGATTACGGCCAACATGATAACTCCTGAAAATCTGGATTTAAAGGGATAAATGGAGGAATCTCTTCGTTCTCTAAGGCGATTTCGATAATGCCGGTCCCGGCTTTCTGGTTTTCGAAATATTTTTGCAGAAGGTTGCTGAATTCGTTAATATTGGTTGCGCATGCTACCAAATTTTTTTCAGATTCCTGTAGGCCGGAGACAATCTGTTTAATACAAAAGTGTGGATAGGTTGATGCGATCTTCCTGCCGCCAAAAAATATGCTCTGACGCGTAACGCACATTCCATGGCTATGATTATTGAACAAAAGATAAAGAATCGGGAGTTCGTGGGCAATCGCGGTATGGATCTCAAGACCTGTAATCATGAATGCGCCATCACCTGCAATGACGACTGTAACGGATTTTGGACAGCTGGACACCATTTTTGCGCCGATCGCGGCGGCAATCGCATATCCCATTCCCCCCATGCCCAGGGCGATCAAGGTCTTGACGCCGGATGGAATATTCAGGTAGTGGGCTGCTGCCGCCGCACAGTTGCCTGCATCGAGAAGAATGGCTTCACATTGCTTAAGATATGGGCTTAGGACAGTGAAAACCTCGCTCTGGCGCAGTATGCTGTCTGTCGCGGATTCATCGGCAAGAAGGGGAATACGCGGATTCAGGATGGGTTTTATCCAGCTCTGGCGATAGGTTTGATAACTGGCTCTCTTATTGATTTTATCTTTTATAAGACGCATGAGCAGCAAGTTAAGATGATGAACTTTAAAAGGAACAGTCATATTATTTTGAATGCCCGGCGGCAGCAAGCTGTTATCGACATCAAATGTAAGGAT
>JADFZC010000033.1 GCA_015232735.1 Oligoflexales bacterium
CCGGTTCGCAGTCCTCGCATAGGTCGAGGTAAAAAGATGTGGGTAATAGACAGGGGCCTTGCCAGTGGTTTATTGTTTAATTAGATTTGATTGGGTATATCTTGAAGATCAGTAATAGGGAGTTTCAGGTTTCGTGACTATGTCAGGAGAAATATCCGGTATAAGTCCCTCTGCAACAAGCTTTTCAACTATCGCAGTAATCTCCCTGTCCAGAACGTTGTTGATTTCCCTTTCTGAAAGAGTTGTGAAATTGAGCCTCTTCCCACTGAATTTTGGCTCGATGACATCGTCATTTGTCCAGACGGTCAGAATCATTCTTGCACTAAATGATCCATAGCAATAGGCTGTGTTTTCAATCGGATATGAAGGCATGTAAGATCCATTATTATTGTAGTTGTCTTCATAAGCAGTGGCTGTGGAATATTCCGCAAGCCTATACTGCGTTTTTGTCAAGGATTTGGAATTAAGTTCCGATGTAGACTTGGGTGTAGATGTAGAAACCGGAGTTGGGACAGGAGCGCCATCTCCCTTGCTGCCGGGATAACCCGTTCCAGGATTTAAACCAGGGGGATCCATGTTCACTGGGTTTTTCGAACAACCAGCAAGACTGTCAAGAATCAGGTCCACAGAAATATTTTCGTCTGATTTTGAAGATATGATGTTATGTCCTCTAAGCTTTTTTGTAAATATTGCTTCAGCCATTTCCTTCAGCTGATTTTTTGATATGTAGGTCCTTGTACTCTGATTGCTGAGGTCGGGAAGATTGTTTTCCACCTTCGAGGAGACGATTCTTATAGGTTCATCTCCGCTGCTCGAAACATTCGACTCGTGACCTGTCTGAGGCATATTACATGCGACGAGTGTTGCTATTGAAGCTGCAATGACATTTACACTTGATTTCCATTGTGACTGCTTTTTCATTTTCCCCTCCGGTTTAAGTTTTTTTTTCCAATGTTAGTAAGAGTTCGATCCGCTCCAGGTTTGTCTGTGTCTATATATTTGAACTTGTAGAGGTCTAAAAAATATTTGTGTCTTCTACAGAGACAGACCTTAAAAGTGGTAGAAAGGTATTAGCAAGTAGCATGCCACGCGGATTTCTTGATCAATGGTTTCAAGTCCGACCAGATTACAGGGACTTGTCTGTTTTGGTCATTCTGAGTACGAAAGGACATGCGGGATTTATTCAAAACGTGCATGGACACTGTCAAGATATTGGGCAATATAAATATATGTTTTATAAAATCAATTGGTTAGGGGATGAATTCTACACTGAAGGATTTTTCAGAAGGTCTCGTAGGTTACGGTAAGCCGCTGGTTATTTTTCAGATCTATTTTTTCCGAAAGGACGAGTCTGTTTCCCTCTGCGCGATATTCGGAAGGCGGCAGAGGCACCCCGTCAATTGAAACGGATATTATATTTACGCTCCCATCCGTATTTAATTTGTATTCCAGATTAAGGATGTTATTAACCTGGTTTGTCAGATCCACGAAATGTATTCGCCAGTCTCTTTCGCATACGTTATAAACCCGTCCGCCTGTTATTCGGGAAAGGTTTTCATATGAAATTCCCTCTCTCTCGGGCGAACATCCTGGATATGGATTGACGGGAAGTGACCTTTCAGTCCCTCTGAAGGCAAAAATTCGCAATGTATCCCTGGGGATTTGTCTTTCTATCAATTGTAAGAAGTTGCGATCGTTAACCGGACCTGAATCGTCATCCGATACAAAGACAAATGATTTTTTTGCATCTGGTCTGAAAAATCCGGTGAGTCTTCCGCTTACATTATTTACAATTTCAGGATTCAGAATCATTCTGGTCATATCTTCAAAAGAATTATATGCGAACACTTCGTTGTATATGGGCGCGCTGCAGATGATTCCGCCGCGGTTGCTGACAGAATCGAGCCTTGTCGCTCCTGCCGGACATGTTGCGCTTGCCGCGATTGCGAGTGAGTTGGTGCTGTGGACCTTTGTGTCTATTTGAGTATGGCCCATATTTATTGCCAGAGGGCTGAGCGCGACGTTTCGGGTGTCGCTCCCTTCCTTTTGAGCTTGTGAAATGAGAATAAGTCTCACATCTCCAAGCTTTCCGATATTTTGCAGGAATGTATCGAAATTAAGCCTTACCTGCTCGATTTTGGGTGCCATGGAGCTTGAGTTGTCAATTACCCAAACCATGTCGAGTTTGCCTTGCTGTCTATTGAGATCAAATATTTCTTCGACGGTTTTTGTCTTTGCTCCAAGTCCTGATTTGCCATTAAATTTCGTATTATTGCATGCAAAACATAGTAGGGAGATAAAAATAGGTAGGTACTTGCTCATTTCCGGACTCGCTTTCAGTGGATAATTCATCATCAGGTCAACAGGTGCCAGCAGGGTGACTGCCATTTGAGGCAGAGGGCCTTTGTAAGTCGAAGCAATATTTTTGCCAGATATAACATATTGAAAAATAAGAATAAAAGGTTATAACTGTCAAATATTTTTACAATGATGAAGGATTTGGGTGAAAATATTTTGGTCTGGTTTCGTCCTTGAGAAGGAAGACTCCACCCTCCATTTGTTATATAATATACTTATTGACCTTCTTGATCTTATCCAAAAATTTAATTAAATAGGCATATCATATGGATTGTATCAGCGATAGATTTCATGATGCTCTCGTTTTTGCCTGCCGGCTTCATGCCGGTCAACTTAGAAAGACAAGCAGTGCTCCTTATATTTCCCATCTTTTGGGTGTCGCATCGACTGTTTTGAAATGTCATGGAAACGAGGATCAGGCAGTGGCTGCCCTCCTTCATGATGCCTTGGAGGACCAGGGGCACAAGATTACAGCGGATGAAATTGGTGAGAAGTTTGGTCAGGTTGTCAAGAAACTTGTTCTCAGCTGTACCGATGAACGTTCAGAAAATAGAAAAGAGGTTTCATGGAGAGCCAGAAAAGAGAAATATCTTAGTCACATAGAAGCTCTGCCATCTGAGGCAATGCTGCTTATTGTCGCGGACAAACTGGACAATGCCAGGGATATTCGCAGAAATCTCATTCAGATCGGTGAGGTCGTCTGGGACAGATTCCAGGGGAAAAAAGAGGGTATGCTTTGGTATCAATCCGGACTCATTACCGGCATGGAAAATTGGTTGAAGACGCCCAGGGCATATGAAAATCCATGGATTCCCATGTTGATAGATGAGTTTAAATGCGTCTGTTCAAGTTTCATTCCGAAAAAGGAATAATAGGTCTGTGCCCGTGTTACGTAGGTCATTTCAAGCCATTTATACCAACCCGTAAGGTAACTCTCCATAAATATCTTTATTTTTTGTGATGTTGGATATAAACATATATTTACTGGCAGGATAAAATGGTCAATTATAAGAGGTGTGATTTTGGATTATCATTTGATTTTGGTATTATTCTTGGTGCTGCGTATTGTTCAGCATTTGGCAGAGAGATGGCTTTCGTTATTAAACAGAAGGTATTATGAGGACGAGAGGAGAAGAACGGAAGCCGGGAGAATTCTCGGGATCAGTCTCGATGATATGGAAAAAACACTGGCATATTCAAAGGACAAGTCAGTTTTCAGCAGTGTGAACAGCTGGATTGATGTCATTATTACAGTGGTGTTCATCGGGGTGGGAGGGCTCGGTTATTTTGAATCCCTGGCAAAGACAATTGTTTCTCTCATAGGGGGAAATGCCATTTTAACTGGTCTTGCTTTTTTTGCGTTGATAAGCGTCGCATCCTCAATAATAGATCTTCCATTTGATATTTATTATACATTTGTGCTTGAACAGAAACATGGCTTCAACAAGCAGACTGTCAAAGGATTTGTTACAGACATGGTAAAGGGACTTTTTCTCGGGACGATTCTTGGCGGGGCCTTGTTGTATATTGTTTTATGGATTATGGAGAGCAAGGGCCCTTGGTGGATTTATGCATGGATAGCCGTCTTTGGTTTCAGTCTTATGACAATGTGGATATATCCAACTTTGCTCGCGCCGTTATTCAATAAATTCACACCTCTTGAAGAAGGGGAACTGAAGGATAAGATTTTCGCCTTGGCTGATAAGGTTGGCTTCAAGGCGGACAGCATTTCGATCATGGATGCTTCGAGGCGATCCACTCACGGGAATGCCTATTTTACCGGTGTCTTTGGAAAGAAGAAAATAGTGCTGTTTGATACTCTGGTCAAATCGATGACAACCGATGAAATAGTGGCTGTCCTTGCACATGAGCTTGGGCATTTCAGGCTTCACCATATAAGGTGGAGGCTTATAAGAAGCTTTTTAATAACGGGAGCCCTCTTTTTTGCTCTCTACTATTGTTCATCGTTTGAACTGTTCTATAAGGCATTTTCTTTTGAGGGAATATCTAATTATGGCGCCCTTGTGGTTTTTTCTCTCTGGTTTGGCCTTATCGGATTCCTGTTTAGTCCGATAGGAAGTTATATTTCGCGAAGGGACGAATTCGATGCAGACAGGTTTGCCCTAGCAAATCACGGGGATAACAAAAAATTGGGTGATGCGTTGCTGAAGCTGAGGGAAAAAAGCCATGTGATGCCAATAAGCCACCCTATTTTCTCGGCAGTGTATCATTCACATCCTCCGCTTCTTGAGAGACTTAAAGCCATGGGGTATATTTGAATGGAGAAATTGACGCCTAAACAGGAGAAGGCTTTTGAATATATCAAGACCCAGAGTGTCATAAAGGGGGCCTCTCCCACATTAAGGGAAATCTGTGAATATATGGGTTATAGCGCGGTGGGTTCGGCACAGGACCTCGTGGCTGTTCTTCACAGAAAAGGCTTGATTGATTCGTCTGGAAAAAGAAAGGCCAGGGCGTTTGTCCTGACTCAAAAAGGAAGGGACTATGGAGTCTCGGCTCATTTATCTCATGATGAAGCCTATACGATACCATGCCTGGGCATTGTCCCTGCCGGCAATCCTCTGGAGGCTATTGAGGAGAGAATAGGTTCACTAAAGTTATCCCCATCTTTTTTTCCTTTTAATAAAGCCATGCTGAAAAGACTTTTTGGTCTGAGGGTGCATGGTGCCAGCATGGTTAATGCCGGAATCCTGGATGGAGATCTTCTTGTGGTTCACAGCCAAAAGGAGGCCAATCCTGGTGATATCGTTGTTGCAAGGGTAGGAGGGGAAGCGACTGTCAAACGGCTTATGAAGGATTTGAACGGCTGGTTTTTAAAACCGGAGAATGATAATTTTTCCATCATCCGTGCTGAAGATCAGCCTTTTGATATTATTGGCAAGGTTATTGCGCTTCAGAGGTCTTTGTAGAAATCGATTCTAGCGAACCATGGCTTTGACTGCGGTCTTTGAATTTACAAGCTCTCTTTTAAAATTGGACCTGAGTTTTACCATATTTGACAGGCTTTGCTTGTTTCTGCCCTGCAGGAAAAAGCCTGAGGGAGCTTTCATTTGGCCATCTATGAGGGTGGAGTCAAAATCCATATTTGTGGAATAGGTGACCATTTCTTTATTTTCTTTGTTGACTTTTTCTTTTTCTCCTGCGGCTGACAGCAGTGACAGGGAAACAGAAATTAAAATTGCAACTTTGTATTTATTCATTTTTTCCTCCATTTCTCACTGTAATGCTTTCTCAAGGGAGCCAATATCATCATCCGGAATGGCGGTATGAGGTGCCTTTTGGGGTTCTTCCTGTTTGGCCGGAGGCTGCGCTTTGGGCGGGACTTCGGCCTTTTGCTTCACAGGCTTTGCGCCATCTGGGGATTCTTCCGCCTTCACGACTTTCTTGGATTCAGGAGCATTTTCTTTGATTCGGTCATTATCCTCGTCCTGTGTTTGCTCCGGATTTTGAACCGGCTTGCTGTTTTTTACCTTTTCCGTCAAATTTTTGATATCTGCATCAGAAATCCCTTTTCCAGATTCCTGTCTTCTCTTTCTAATGTCTTCAAGGAGCGCGTATACGTCCTTGCCATTTGATTTGTTTGCATATGAGGTTTTCAAGTATTCATTAAGCGCTTCGATGGCTTCGGAATAATTTTCTCTGTTTCTTTCAAGTACGGCCAGATTGTAAAGGACAAGCGGGTTTCCTCTCTTTTTACTTAAAATGTCGTTATAGATTTTATAGGCATCTCTGAAATTTTTTCTGTTTGTTTCAATAATGGCGAGGTGAAGCTTTGCATCGCTGTTGGCAGGCATTATTTTCAACACCCTTTCAAACTGTATGGCCGCATGGTTAAGTTGTCTGAATTGAATGTATAGTACCCCAAGATTCATTCTTACGGCAACATCCTCGGCGTTTAATGACAAAGCCTTTTTAAACCTGGCCAGAGCTTCGGCATTTCTTCCTTCCTTTAGGGAGATCATGGCCAGCATGTTGATTATCTGGCTATCTCTTGATTTTATTCCGCCAATTCCATTAAGAATGATATTTGCCATATCGGTATTGCCGCGTCTGATATAGATTTCGGCAAGGATTTTTCTGGCGGTTTGGTTTTTTAAATCCGTTTTCAGTGCCTGTCTAACAAATTTTTCGGCATTGTTGTAATCGCCCTGCACAAGCTTAAGCTGTGCAAGGTTCAGAAGAGCTCCTACATTTCTCGGATTATTTCTGATACTTTCATTCAAGTTCTCTACAGATTTGTTTATGGAAGGATCTTTCTTCATGTCCGGCTGGCTTGAACGCATATCACCGCTTGACACAATTTCAGCTTTCTTTTTTCCGGTGTCCAGTTTGACCATTTCGCTCGTGGTCGCGCAACCGCAAAGAAGAATGAAGAACGATGTGGTTATTGGCAATTTCCATGGATTATTCATTTTAGGTTCTCCCGGCAGAAAGGTTATCATATTATTCTCCAGTGATAGATGAAATTGACTTGTCCCATAGCATTTCATGGCTCATATATAAAGGAAGAGCTGCCTTTTCCAAAATTTCAGGATGTTTGTCCCGTTCAATCTCAGCCATTTTATCGTAAGCTTTTTTCGTCCATTCCGTGAAAGTCTCAACTTCCTTTGCCCGGTTATAAGCCTCCTGATAAAATTTGAAAGCTTCATCTCTCAATGGGAAAGCAACTTTTTCAATAGATGATCTGAACCTGTCTATTTCGACTTGAGAGGCCCCCTTTATTGGCGGAATCTGAAAAAGTTCATCTGCAAAATTTTCATGCAGTTCACCAAGCTTGTAGAGAGATGCGACAGTATATTCCCCGCTGCCTATCGACATGACATCTTCGTATTCCTTTGCTAGCCTCAGGAGCATATTTTGTTTTGACAAAGCATCTTTTTCGACTGTTTTTGGATTTCTCAGTTTGAGATGTCTGTATTGCTTAACACTTTCTTCCACTTCAGTGAAAGCATTTTCTGCAACGATCTGTCTGGCCTCATATGCAAGGACATTGGTCGATTTTTTCAAGATCTTTTTAAGTTCTGCCATCTCCTTTGGACCGCTTTTTCTGTTTGTATATTTTATCTTGATGTCAGCTACAATGGCTTGAATATGAAGTTCTTCATCCTTGGATATTTTTTTTGCCGAATCAAGATATCTCTCATAATAAGATATGGCATCACCATATTTTTTCTGTTTTTCCAAAAGAGAAGCTGTCTCAAATAGAGAGTCTGGGGCGAATTCTTCTTTTGGATAAATGGCAGAGAATTTTTTAAATAGATTTATTGATTCCTCATTTTGTTTTAAACCTTTGAATAGGGTCGCCGCATTGTAGAGAGCTGCCACAGCCCTTTTTTCTTTGGGAAATTTCTCAGCAAATGTTTTATAATACTGGGCTGCTTCATCGAAATTGGCCAAAGCTTCATTTGTTTGGGCAATATTTACATATGCATCAGGGACCAGACTCGATGATGGATATTGCGCAATAAGTTTTTTGGATGATTCTATGGCTTGGCCGGTATCGGCAACTTTGTAATAATTCAAAGCGGCATTATAAAGAGCCCTGTCGGCATTTTCATCCTTTGGAAATTCTTTTTGGAATGCCAGGAATATTTCTGCAGCTTTTGAATTTTCGTTATTCTTTTCATATTTGAGAGCTAATTGATAAATACCGGTTTTTAAAGTGTCAAAAAGCAGTTTTTTCATTTCCGGGGTTTGAATTTTTTCGTTGGCCAAAAATTCTCTGCTGTTGTCAATTAATTTGGGCCAATCCTTTCTGTCACTGTAAAAACCGAGAACTCGCCTGACTGAGGCGTCGGCCTGTTTTGTCTTTGGAATTTCATTCACTATAGCCTTGAATCTTTTTATCGATTCGTCATAATGCCCATAATCATGATATATTTGTGCAGCGGCAAATCTCATTGAATGCCCATCTGTTTCGTTTGGCAGGTAATTTACATAATTTGATATTACACTGATCAGTTTTTGCTTTATTCTTGGGATATCAATTTTTCGCTCAGCTTTGCCCATTGGAGGCAAGGCGGGGTATTTCTGGCTTACATCAAGCTTATTCATCGCGACTACGGCATTGAAGGCGGAATCTTTCAGGTACTTGCCGTTTTTGGGGCTCAAGGTAGCCACCTTGGTGTATTCATCCGAAGCCGATTCATATTTTCCGAATGTCATATAAATATCGGCGAGGTAATACCTGATTTCATATGCGTTTGGATTCTTGCCAAATGACTCAAGATAAATCTGGTAGATGGCTGCCGCAGGTTTCAGGTAGTCATTCCTTTTATATTTCTGACCTTTCTGATGAAACATGGTCCCATAACGTCTCAAATTCAGCTCTGTACTTTCCAAAGCCTCAGAGACCGTATTTTTCTCGGAGATATTCGCTTTGACCCATGAGCTTTCACTATTGACATAAAGTCTCTGCATATTTCTTAGATCGATGACAACCTGATCCAGCATGTTTTCAGTATCATGCAAATTGAGAAGCTTGACATATATTTGAGGGTTTCTTGACCTGTTGGGAGATTCCTCAAGCAGTCTTTTATACGTTGTTATCGCCTTATGATTTTTGCCCTGCTCTACATACGTATTTCCAAGGAGTTCCAGCATGTCATAAAAAGATTCCTTCTCTCCAAGCTTTGCAAAATAGTCCCATGCTTCCTCGACTCCCTCGTTTTCAGCCCAAACCATTACAAGATCATTCAAAGCCTCTTTTCTAAGGTCAAGTTTGCGATTTTCGTTTTTCCTTGAAAGTTTTACTACCAGTTTAAACGCGGTGAGCGATTTCGCTGTATTCTCTTTCTGTTCTATTTCGTTTCTGGCTTTGGAATTGTAGTAACACCATCCAAGCTTGTATACCCCATATGTATAGACTTCGGAAGTCTTATACTTCATGACATTTTTGTAGGCCTGCATTGCTTCAGGGACATTGTGCTGATCGAAGTAGTATTCCCCAAGGGCGAGGTATGCCGGTGCAATGTATTTTGAATTGGGATGATCCTTGATCAGGCGGTTGAAATACATAATTGCATTGGCATTTCCCATTCTTGCCATGGTTTTGGCAAGAGCGAAAAGCGCTGCATCCGATCTGTAATGATTTGGATATTTGGTTACCAGAATTCTAAAGGCAGCTATGCTCTTTAAAAGCTCGTTGCGTGACTTGTCATAATTTACGAGAGGCTCCTTGCCTTTCTTCGTCTTTTTCCAGATTTCATATTTGTTTTCAAAGTCGGAGAGCTCCAATCCTCTGATATAGTCATGGCGTTCTGCAAAAATTTCTCCAAGTCTCAGATACAGTTCAAATCTTTGGGATTCATCCATTTCTCCCTTTAGCATATTCTCAATGGAGGAAATTGTCTGAAGCCTGAGTTCGTCAGCTCTTTGAAGGATCTCGGGCGAGGTGTTCTGATCTGCTGTTTTCATATAATCCTCGAAGGATTCCTGGCTCAGTGAGGAAGTGTCCTTGTTTTTTCCTCTCTTGATGAGTGTTTTCGGATATATCTCGGAAGAGAAGAACAAAAGCAGTAATAAGCTGATTGAAACTTTGGCTAAATTGATCATGATTTGTCTCCTCGTTTGAATTTCTTATGTCCCTATATTCTGTTTAAGATAAAAATGCCCTTTGCTTCATATCTCAACAAGTAGTACCGGCATCATAAGAATATTTTGGTATCATGGCTATTCAACGTTGCATTCAGGTTTTATATCAACAATATGATATCCAACCTCATCCCACCAGAATTCTCCTTTGACTTTACTCCATCCTTGCGTTTCTGTGTTGCCCCAGCCATATATCTGGTTTCTGTCGCTCACCTTTGAGACTTTAGTGGCGGAATGAAGTTCTCCTCCAAGAAGTTGCTCCTTCTCACTCATTATCAGTTCAAGATAAAGAAACTTTGCCTGTGAATACAACTCATCATAATGGTCTTTCAAGTTTTTAAGCTCTTTAATAAATTGTTTTCCAAGTTCTGTTTTGAGCGTTCTTTTTATGATATCGATTCGCTCTATGGGATCTTTTATATTCGATTTGTCGCCGAATATTCCATTGTATTCGATGGACTCCTGTTCCCCCAGAACTGTTGCAAGTTGGTCTCTGACAAGGAGCATAGTGTCTTTTTCAGCAGCTGTCGAAAGAACATTTCTTGGAATACCGAGAGATTCACTGGTTACTCCGCTTACAAGATCTTCAAATAGTTGATATGCTCTTTCAGTGTCGAATCTGTTTCTCTTTAAAAAAGCTTCGAGAGACTCAACGGACTTTGAATATTTTTCCGTAAAATCGGCAAGCGAATTTCTGCTGTCATCATACCTGCACATCCAAAAGTAGATTATTGATTCAAGAATTTTGGCTTCAGGATTGAATTTATTTGCAAAATATGGACTTGATGCCCCATAGAGGCTTCCAAGAGCGTGTTTCGGATTGCCGCTCATGAAAAGCGCCCATGATTGTTCAAACAGCGCGTCATAGAAAAGGGAACTGTTGTGTTTGACCTTTCTGTAATATCTCGCAGAATCAAGAAATTTGCCATTTTGATATAAGAGCCGGCCTAAGGCTATATTGGAATAATTGTATAATTCCTCTTTGTCTTTTTGGCTGAGAGGAGAGATCTTGAACGTTTCAGGATATATTATGGTTTTTAAAGCTGTCTCGGCATCTTCAAATTTTTTCTCTTCAATGCTTACCATAGCTATCTGGTAATTGGCTGGCATATAGTACCTGTTGCCTACATCCACTTTCCTATAATAAGTAAGAGCTTTGCTGTTTTCACCTGCCGAAGCATGCGAGTTTCCAATGATGTAGTTCCAGTCGTTTTCAAATGAATAGGGAAGTCCAGGTGCCTTTATGTTTTGAGCCAAATCTTCCAGAATATATTGTATGGGTCTTTGTTCAGATATTGCATGGAGCCTTGTCCATGTATTGTGGTTTCTCTTGTCAAATGGATTACTTGAAATTTTCAGAGAATCAGCCGCATAAGTGGCTGCGATAACAGGATAGCCGGCTTTCAATATCAATTCTGATTTGATTTGTGTAAACAGTATGATTCCACTGTCTGAAAGCCTGTCAGCTTTGGAGGATATGCGTCCGATTGTCATCCACAAGGTTTTTGCCGATATCTGGCCTTTTCGGTATTTTTGAATCTCTGATTTTAATTCAAGGTCGACTGAAGTTTCTCGTTCCTGTCTTGGCGCCGGCGGTTCCATGGCGGGAACCTGTTCGGCCTTGACGGATTTTTTTGCTGACTTATGGGATGATTTTTTTGCCTTCCCATAAGAAAATTCTGAGACTGATAAAGCAAACATCATGATAATAAAGATATGTATTGACTTGCTGCACATATTAATCCTCACATGAAAAAGTAGCTAAGCCCAAAATCTATGCTATGCGCGTTCTTTCTGGAGTTTTCACCAGCTCTGGTTTCGGTGTAGATTCTGTCTCTGTATTCAACTCGGAACGAAATTGATTTTTCCCAGTAAAATCTTTCTCCGCCGCCTATTTCCATCGCAGTTTTGTTACCCTGATCGGTATCGACTTTGGAAATACCAGCGACCATATAAATATCCGAGTATATTATAACCTCATCCATTAAATTCATTTTGGCATAAAATGGCGCAACTATCACATTTGCGTCCGTGATACCATGAATTTTGTTTACTTCAGGATCAGGAGATACAATTTCATCAGTTCCCAATTTGCGATACTTGATCATATTTAGGGCTGTTCTGTCGGCAGAGTCCTTTACCTTGGTGTTGATTTGCTGGAATTCAAGACCGAGCCATTCATTTAGAAAAATGGAGCTTCTGATTCCGGTCATGGATGTGTCCGTATAGGATTCGTTTAAGGATGTACCTACGATTAATCCAACCTCGGGCCTTCCTTTTTTCAGAAAATACCTGTTTTGCAGAACCGAAACCGGATTATTGGTCGTCTTTCCCCTGATCTCTGAAGGTTTGAGATCCATGGAATGTCCTTCGTCAGGAAAAAGGAGGGTATTTAGCAACAAAAATAACGCGGCATGTTTTCCAAATTTTGAATTGATGCAAAAATTTTTCATATGAATGTACCTCTAAAGATAAAAAACACATTTCGAGGATCATGAAAGATCACTCCTCTCAAGTGTTTCGGAAGAAATGAGGATAAATTTAATTCAAAAAAAGATATAAAGTAGTATATGTACCGATTATTAAAAAAATGGGAAGGTTATATCAGTATATTTCGCAGAGTAAGAATTGTATTAAATGTGTTCAGGGAAAAAATGCTTAATCTGAAAGTTACCGCTTTGGTATTTTGAAGAGTTTTTGGATTTCGCTTTTTCTTTTATCCACTTCGACAATCTTTCCTTGTCATCGATGCTGTCTTCTGATTTTTCAACAATGTTACCCACGTATATGGAACAACAAACTTGGCAGGATAGGTTAGGACTGGTTTTTCCATCATATTGTGGATGTTTTAGACAACACAACTTACCCATTTTAAAAACCCCTTTGACAAGATTTGAATGATTATCTCCTATATTTGGTGATGCATAAAGTGTGCCAAAAAAATGGTTAGGATACTTTGGATTTTTTGTTTTTATTTTCGGAGATTAAAAATCTGTTGATAAGGCGTTCTGTAAACCTTTTGTACAATTTTCTTGCTATTGCTCCATTTTTATCCAATAGGTCGTTAAATGATTCACGACTGACAAGGTATACTATACAGGGCTCCTCGGCAATTATTTTAACCTTGGTGGGCGAATCTATCATCAGCCAGAATTCTCCAAAGGAAGTAGGAGCGACTACTCGGTCAACCCTTCTTTCAATTCCGCTTTCCTTTCTGAAATATTCTATCACTCCTGAAATAATAAAATATATTCCCCTGGGCTCTGTATTATATTCAATGATTATGTCACCCT
>JADFZC010000505.1 GCA_015232735.1 Oligoflexales bacterium
TAGGATTGAAATAACCAACTGGGGTCATAGGCGGAACGGGATTTTCATTCCCGGAGGAGCTGCCAGGAAAATTGCCTGCACTTCCTGCCGGAACCACACCGTTGCCACCGCTTCCGCCGGGCACCGCGCCGTTGGGATTGCCGGGAAAACTGCCGCCGCTTCCGCCGGGCACCGCGCCGTTGGGATTGCCGGGAAAACGGCCGCCATTTCCTCCGGGCACTATGCCGTTGGGATTGCCGGGAAAATTGCCGCTGCCTCCGCCGGACGCCACGCCGTTGCCCGTAAAACTGCCACCTCCTGGTACCGAACTTCCGCTACCCGGAAATCCATTAAAACTTCCGCCGGTAACGCCCGGGGCCTCATTTCCGTTATTGGGCGGTGTATCGGGAATCTGAGGGATACTCTGCGCTCCACCGCCATTATTGGAAGGGACAACGGAAGCACCACGATCGGTAGTGGCAGGGCCCGAATGATTATCGAAAATATAGACCCAGTCTATTCTGGGATAGAAACTGCCGGAGCCCGCAGTGCTTGGGACAGTCGGCGTGCCCGGTCTAATCCCTTCATTATCAAACCGGTCCTTTTCCGGCCCTTTGTCACCGCCAATTACCCATGGCCTCGGCATCGGAAGCGGCGCAGGTATATAGTTGCCTCCTGTCGCAGGGGTATGATTACCGGGTCCATTTGAAACCGTACCGTTACCAGTCCCTGCATTCGGCAGACCTGGAATTGAATTGTAACCTGAACTGCTCGGCGGAATTCTCGATGTTATGTCAGCAGTCGGACTTACCGGGGTCCAGTAGTTGCCATTTGGCTTCTTTTCCCAGTCTCCATATTGATCCAGATCGTTTTTCCCCTTGCTTGCCTTGCTGACTTTATCCTCAAGGTCGCTTATGGTACTGCCGGTAGTCATACGCTCGGCAATGAATTTTTTATCGGGATCGGAATCGCTGTTGCTGTTTTTACAGGATTGAAAAATCCAAAAACAGCTCGCAAGAAAAATGATACACAAAAACCTCTTGTAGAAAAAACCAGACTGAAACCATAACAACATAGAGCCCCCACTCCTGAAATCATATAGTAAAATGAAAAACAACCGCCGACTGTTCAAGTCCCGAATTGTAATACTTTTAGAACTCCCCAATTAGAAAACGGATGAATATAAAACTGATTTTGATTTGAAAATTTGAAACGGTTTTTGATTTTTGATTTTTGAAAAGCAGCCTCCAGTATGCCACGACGTGAAAATCATTTCCCAACTCCTGCATGAGTTCGTCCTCATATGATGTTATTTGGACATTCCAAAAAACATCAATGGTATTGCAATATTATGCAAAAGCCTCTCCAGGAGAAAATTTTCAATGATAACAAATTGTTATAGCTTGGAACAGCCAGAAATTGTACATCCTATGAAACACTTTTAGTGCCTTTTTAGCTTTTAAAACAAAATGTTAAGGCTATTGTCAAAAGATTTTACAGTGGAAATTTTTTGGCCGGTAATCTCCTCCAACCCGCACCCGGATAGGATTCCAAAAAAAATGGAGACGCTGTCTTGAGCAGTATTTTTGATATCATCTTCATAAGAAACAATGATGTTGATGCTGCCAGGAACATTCTCCGCTTTCGGAATCAAATATTGTACTAACAACCTAATAATTCTATTTTCTCCAAATCATTTCTTATGTCGTCTTGTTCGACCATAATCATGTCCAAAAAAGAGTCTATGATTTTTATTGCCGGCGCAATTTTGCCTGCATCATTCTTAGAGAGGGCTCCCATGGCTATTCTTTTTTCCAGTACAAACTCCAGTATGTGTTTTGCGTGTTGAAGTTCGACTTCGTGGTATTCGTTTTCCAGAAGCCTGTCAATTACAGCCTTCATTACATCTTTACTGGACACTTTCTTTGCTGCTGCCGATTTCTTTGCTGCTGCCGATTTCTTTGCTGCTGCCGATTTCTTTGATGTTGTCGATTTCTTTGATGATTTCTTCATATCAGTCCTTTAGTGTGGAGTTTAAAATATTTAGGATGACATGATTATAACAAAAACGAACCGGAGATGAGTTATCTTATTTTGATTTTTTCTCTTTCCTGTAATCATCAAGAAATCTGACAATTTCAATACCCTGGTAATCATATTTCAATTTGTGTGAATACTCGGATATGAAAGGAAAAGTGCTGTCTATTACCTTCAACTGCCTCATTGTCAGTTCATTATTATTCAGATCAGTACTGACCTTAAAAGCTGCATCCAGAGTGAGAACCAAAAGAGAATCAGGGCTCATGGATAAAGAATCATACTTGGAATCTTCAAGCAAAGCCGAAAATCTTTCCAAAAACTCAAGCAGCAAATTCCCGCTGGACATCGATTTTCCGTTATCATCCGAGGGATTCACCATTAGAGAGAACAATGAGTTTATTCCATAGGCGATAATAGCTCCCATAACATGTTCATCGTCAGACCGGACAGCACATACATCATTCAAAGAGAACCTTTTTGATAATACCGGGTGAATCATTGCCACTGTTTTTTGTACACCCCGCAAAGAGGGATAAACTTATTAATGTAAAAAAAATACGGGTCTTTTGCTTCCTTTTGCCATCCATCTTATTTTTCCCAGACGCTACTGTTTCACCTCGGCAATTGAAAAAGCAGCCCTTGCTCTTGTAAGCGAAAATCTGTAATGGCCGGTCCGGGGATACTTTACCTTGAAATCCTCTTCAGAATAAAATCTTGCCACATCCTGCAAAGATACATCGATAAATCCCACGACGGGCGGATGTGACGGTCCTTCAACGTATGCCCCGATCTTTTCACTTGCGACGGTCCCGTCTTCAAGTACGCTTGTTCTGACAAGCGAGCAGGTGTCAAAATCAGAAACCATGAAAGTCTCATTAACGTCAAATTCGATGGAAAGGTCAATACACATGCTGTCCACACATTTGAGCTTTGTATTATCATTCATTTCAGAGCCGGTTGCGCCGCACAGAAGGTAGTAGTTTGACCCCTCAGTCTGTGCCAATGCTATGCCGCCTGG
>JADFZC010000506.1 GCA_015232735.1 Oligoflexales bacterium
CATAAAAATTAAGACAGATTCCGTTCTTTGACTCGGTTGCAAATGCCTCATTTTAAAAATTGTACTTGGCAGGGCTGTCTTTTTGTGAACAAAAAAGACGAAGCACTGGCGTTTGGATAGTTTCTAATGCTTTCATTCCAAAAACTGTTATTATAAGAAGTTGTGTTGCGATTTCGGTCGAGGATTTTTTATGTCGATAAATTCATCGGGAAAATGTGGGAAAAAGCTATTATATCATGTAATTGTGACGCTGGCACTCTTTATGGCCCCGATCCCCTTCCATTTTGGATTTGCAGCAGAAGCTCAAAAGGATGGAAAGGAGGCAGCCGAACTTGAAAAGGATTACAAGGCTCTTGAAACCTTGGCAAGGGGGTTATTTTATCTTGAGACCCTTTATGTTGATCCGGACAAGGTTAAACCTGAATCTATGACAACCTCTGCTATTTCAGGAATTGTAGCCACCCTCGATCCCCATACAATGCTGATGCCCAAGAAGGCGTTTGAACAACTTACAATAGATACCCAGGGCAAGTTTGGAGGTGTCGGAATTGTCGTTTCCTCCGAGAATGGAAGACTGATGATAGTCTCCCCGATAGAAGATACGCCAGCTTTCAGGGCGGGGATCAAATCCGGTGATGAAATAATGGCCATTGATGGGGTTCCGGTAAAAAAGATGAAGGGCGGCGATGCCAGCGAGATTATGCGCGGGATGCCTGATACAAAAATCAAATTGACCATAAAGCGCAAGGGTGTTGAGAACCTTCTGGAGTTTACGCTTACACGCGAGATAATAAAGGTGAAGTCGGTTCGAGGTGCCTGGCTTGGCGAGGGGATCCTGTACGCGAGAGTAAGCAGCTTTCAGGATAATACGACAGAAGAGTTGGAGGAGGAATTAAAGAAAAGGAAGGAAAAGCTTAAAGGGGTCATTCTGGATTTAAGGGATAATCCAGGCGGGCTTCTCGATCAGGCGGTTCGTATGGCGGATCTTTTTATTGAAAGCGGGATAATTGTCTCAACAGTGGGTCGAAGCAGGCAGAATGTCGAGAGGGAATTTGCTCATAAAAGGGGAACATACAGCGGGTTCCCCATGATTTTGCTGATTAACGGCGGTTCGGCAAGTGCTTCTGAAATCGTTGCCGGTGCTTTGCAGGATCACGAAAGAGCCCTGGTTATGGGGACAACATCCTTCGGCAAAGGGTCGGTTCAAACCCTGGTGTCTCTTCCAGATGGTTCGGGTCTGAAAATAACAGTTGCCAGATACTATACCCCCAAGGATCGATCGATCCAGGCAAAGGGGATTCAACCTGATATTATAGTAGAAAAAATCGAACCTAATGAAGATGGACGGGGCAAAATGCTGGTGCCTAAAAAAGAGGCTGATTTGAAAGGGCATATAGAAAGCAACGACCTCAGTGAGTTCGCCAAGACTTCCAAAACAGTTAAAGCAATAGAGGAATGGCCGGAATATCTAAGGAAGGATAATCAAATAACGACCGCTTATACCTACTTGAAAGGCTGGAGCCTTTTTCAAAAGAAAAATTGAATCTGCCATTTGCAGCGGTTCTTCAGAAGCTAGACCCTATAGTGTTCCAGATAAATCATTCGGGATGGTATCTCTTTGACTATTTTATATTTATTTTGATTTTTGAATATTTGGATTTTGACGTTTGACATTTGACATGTTTTGGATTTTGTACTGAAAAAATGAAAAACACGTCAAATGTCAAACGTCAAAATCCAAATATTCAAAAATCAAAATAAATGAAAAATGATTTCATCTGAATCGTCGTTACCCGAATAATTTTTCTGGAAAGCTATAGCTTATTTCTGATCTTCCTGAACCTTCGTTGATGCTGTTTTATCCAATCCTCCGGTATACAGGCTGAGTTTATCATCGTCCCAATTGTAGTAGCGGGGAAGGCCTTTGGCTTTTCTTACCAGAAAAGACTGCTGGTTGCGCAGATACTGGACCAGTTTTGTATTTTTGGGATCAATCTGTAGCTTGTCGATATTTTTCTGGATATCATTTATTTTTTCGATGTCATCGGGTTTTTGGTATATATCATCCAAAATCTGGTTGAAATAGTTTTTTTCCGCCTCTGAAAGCCCTGTCGTATTTGTATAGCGATGATACTTGTGTACGGTTAAGGGTTCCGTATCAATGACGACACTGCCATCCTCATTCTTTTTGACAATAACACCCGGATTGGTGTAGATACCTGCCTTTGATACAAGATCTCCTATTTGTGCCATAGTTTCTCCCCTTAAAATGATATGGTTGAATATTCAGCGCAAAATCCGCCTACTGCAAGAAGCCAAAAGCTGACAATCATGCCGAGACTTTTGACTCTTCCACCATGTATTCCCTCGGTTCAACCCCGAAGTTTTGCATGGTATGAAAAAGTTCACTTTCCAGATATCTGGTAATCTTGTGCTGCCTGGGATCCATTTTGAATTTTTCTATCTTGCTGACAAGCTCCTCAATCTTTTTCTTTGGGTCATTCAGGTTGTGCACTTTATCAACTATTTCATTGTATCGACCCCTTTCTTCCGGTGAAAGTCCATTGATAAAAGTATTTTTCCGGGTCTTTTCGAACTCCTCGCCCTTTGTTCTGGTGATGTATTCCCCCGTGTTTTCGTTGAATCCAACGACCAGGGCGGGTTTGCCGTTACCTAAGAAAGTTACATCACCGACGTTTAATGAGGGCATGCTTTTACCTTCACAAATGAAAATGGAAATCCTAATAAAAATATATCAGAGCTGGCTAACCAAACCAACAGTCGATAATGATTAATATTTTCCTACCGGATCAGGCATTTTCTGCCTATGTTTCCATAAGGATTAAAGATTTGTTCAAATAATTCCGATATTCCGTATGGAATAAACGGGTTAGGACGGGGACAGAAGACCAAGAAAGCCCTATTAAGGATTTATATGAATAATATTACTTTATTAGACGATTTCAGAAAAGAGAGAAAGAGAAACTACCAGAGAAAATACAGGGAGAATTTGAGAAGTTTCATCAAACTC
>JADFZC010000507.1 GCA_015232735.1 Oligoflexales bacterium
CTCCGGTCGCCCTCCTCCTCGCGCCTTGATTCAGACCTTTTCGGCTAGGGTCTAGATATGTTAACCACCGGTAAGGAAATTTTCACCTTCGGCCTGCTGACAGCGGTTTTCCTCTTCTTTGCGCTCCGTTTCTATCGGGTCCAGCATATCAGGGTTAATGGCGGTTTTTAATGCCGCAAAGGTCATTGCTATCAAAAAAAACAGTATCGGCAGACCTCCAAGCCCAATGCTCATTTTTATGCCCTGGATTCCAGATGGCGAGTAGCTTATGATCAGCCATGAGATGCATCCTATCAGAACGCCCCATGTAATTTTTATGCCCGGACCCGCCTCCGGACTTTCGGGGGATATCCCTTTTGAACACAGACCTCCCATCGCATTTGTGCTGGAATCCATGGCTATCACATAAGTTATGAACGTGGAACAGAAAAAGAGGACTGTCAAAAGAGATTCGAAGGGGTATTTGGAGAACATGACGTATGCCAGGGATTCGGGGCCCTTCTCCATGAGAATCCCGTTCAAACCGATTTTCTGTATCATCTCCATATGAATTATCGTCCCGCTGACAATGGAAGTCCAGATGATGGCAAAAGCGGCGGGAACCAGAAAGTTCATCAGAATGAAACTTCTTACGGAATAACCATATCCGATTCTGCCGAGAAACATCCCTGTAACCGGTGCCCATGCCATCCAGAACGCCCAGTAGAACTCGGACCAGTTTTTTGGCCAGGGATCACCCGATGCAATGCCGGTGAAAAGTATTTTTTCAGGAAACTTACCGAAATATTCAGCCATTGCGTCGCAGCCGAAGTTAAAGATAAAGAGGGTGGGACCCATTATGAGAAGGAAGGCCAGTATCAGAAAAAAAATGAAGACATTCCAGCCTGAGAGAATCCGTAGTCCTTTGATAAGGCCTTTCGTCGATGACAGGATGAAGACCCCGAGGACCATGAGGACTATGACGGCTGAAAGAACCCTGTTTATGTCAAATCCGAGCATGTGGCTGATGCCGCCCTCCAATGTCAGGATTCCCTGACCGAAAGAGGCGATCATTCCAACGGCAAGAGCGTAAAGGCATACGGCGTCGGCAAGGGTTTTCACCCATGAAGGAATTGTATCTCCGAACAGCGGCGACAGCATGGAACTTATGCTGAAAGGTCTTCCCATGTTGTAGTAGAAGAGGGCGAAAGTTACGGCGGGCAGGGTGTATATTGCAAACGGCACAAAGGACCAGTGCAGGAACATGGTGGAAAGGGCAAACCTTGCCGAATCCGCTGATCCGGCGGAAAGTCCGAGAGACGCGGGGGGATTATGGATGTGATACAGGGGTTCGCACGTGGCCCAGAGCAAAAATCCCCCGCCAACGCTGGTGCAAAGCGTTATCGCAAACCACCGCCATCCTGTGAGCATCGGCATGGCATCCCTGCCGCCGATTTTTACGCTTCCAAGCTTTGAAAAGAAAATAAAAATCAGGATGAGCAGCATTGCCAGCGCCGTAATGCTCATAAGCCATCCGAAGGTATCCATTATCCAGCTGTTTGTTTTCGATACTGCGAGGATGAAAGCGTCCCCATCATAAAAACCGTAAAACATGGCGATTACCATGAGAAGAAATGGCGGCCAGAAAATTTTATGCCTTAAATTACCCAAACGAGCTCCAAATCAAGCAATAAGTGAAAAGTCAAATTTATGTCAAAAGGCAAAACATTGAAAAAACGAGATGTCAAAATAGCCGAAAAAAGGCTGTAAATAAACGCCTATTGTTTTGATATCAGCACTGGCTTGTATTTAAAGGGGAAAAAATTAGGGCTATTTCGATTTCAGCCAATTTTAAGCATTTCTCTCACAAGTTCGACAATGGCTTCCCTGTCGTATGGTTTGAGCGCCCATGCCATCACGCCATTTTCCTTTCCGATATCCTTAAGCTTTGTGGAGGATTCACTGGTAATCATTATAATGGGTATCTTGGCGAACCTCTGATCGGACTTGATTTTTTTTATCATGTCCATGCCGGCCATGGATGGCATGTAATGATCAGCTATTATGAGGTCTATCCCGGGTTCGTTTGCAAGCCGGTGGAGCCCGTCATTGCCGTCTTCCGCCTCAATCACAGAAAATCCATGTCTTTTTAATATACTGCCGAGCTCATTTCTCACGACGATGGAATCATCCACGATTAAAATTTTAAATTGATCCATTTTGCATTCCTATAATTATAAAATTTGTATTGTATCAATCTCTATATTATTCTTGAAATGATCAACAACTACCTTTCTCATAACCTCTGAATTTTTTGGGTAACATAAAAGTGAAAATTCAACAGTCACATTTCTCAGGGAATCAGACAGCATCCATCTTGAAATCAGCTCTTTTGAATCCGGCTTTGGAGTCATTATCGGAATAATCGAAGGTATGCCTATGAATGAGAATGTCTCGGGATATTTGAAGATGGTTTTAAATAGACCGGCCAGAACATTTAAGAATTCCCCGAGGGAGTCAAGAGCCATGTCTTCCAAGATATCATCGTCTGTTTTCGCCAGTTTGCTGATAGCGAGCGTCTTGGCGCTGTGAATTGAAAAAAATGCCTCGATGATAAACTTTATTTCCTTACTGTCCACATCCACGCTGCCATAGTAATTTTTGACCTTTTCGTCGTAAAAAAGCTGGCTTTTCTCCTCTTCCGATGTTTCAAGCGAGAGTGTGTCGAAACCGAAGAAGGTGCGTCCCAGTTCGAGAGAGATTTGCTGAATGTTTTTGATAATTTTGTTTGTTGTTTTCATACGAATGTTCCTTGTCCTCAGTCATACGCGGATGTTTTGTATCAAGCTGCCATCCCAGTGCAGTCTTCCAGGACAGCAGCATTTTTGGGTAAAAATATGGTTATCAAAAACGGCCATTTGCCGCTGTTTTCATCAAGCAGGACGATCTCTATGTTACCTCTGAACTTGTCGAGAAGCGTTTTTACAGCCTGAAGCCCTATGCCCCGGCCTGATGTCTCAGAGGCTATATCAGTTGTAGAGAGCCCTGAGAA
>JADFZC010000508.1 GCA_015232735.1 Oligoflexales bacterium
GTTATGGTCCACTTGTCGCACGCTAAACATATTAAAACTACGCTCAAAGATTCCTTCTATAAATCAATTGAAAAAATTTACCTGAATTCTGTGTGGGGAACTATTGGATACGAAGCCGATTGGAATACCGGAAAAAAATAACGGTTCTCTTGGAATTTACCTTGAGTTAACTGTTGCCTGATCCGGTTTTTCTTCGTCATGATCCTGCTTGGCTTGATCTATAACCTCTTGTACTGTCTCATCCTCTTTATTTTGAGTATACTTTTTCACTTCCTCAATAATATTATGCCTTGTCGTATACTCTGAACTACTTAGGATTATCTGCTTACCTTTTCTATTTTTCAAATTGAAAATCAAAGGTGCTTTCAGATTTGCCGTCATATTTTTGGGATTATTCGGCATCGTTATTATAACAGATACAACTGCATCTTCTTCATTTTCCAGTTCAAGATCAGAAATCTCTGATTCACTTACCTCTACTGCGTAATCAGGCTTAAACAGAAGTGGATTTATCAGAACGAAGGCTATAGCCCCATCTTCCAATGATTGTAGCCACTTAAATGGCGAATCCTTATCATGGTCCAGCAAAATATATTTTTTCAATTCAGGAAAACCGATTATGCCGGCAGGAAGTAAAATGATATCTTTTTCATTAACCTCAATATCTCCGAACCTTGTGGTTTTAACATTCAGCAAGGCCCATCTCCTTTTTTAAAAAGAAAATAATTTAAAAATCGAAGAACCTTCGTTCAATTCATTTCAAGATTTTAGATTCCTTATTATTGTAACCTAAAATGTTTTAAGCAATCAACAGCAAGCAACAAATATATTTGTTTTAATTGTATTTACTCCTTGTCCGGCTTTTTTGTCCTTCTGATTAGAGACCCGGTTCTTGATTCCTTTAGGCCACCCAAAAAACCGCTCATTTCATCCAGACTCTGCACATCAGTCTGAGAGGCATCCTTGTTTTCATCTTGTATTCTTTGATAAACCTCTTCCCTATGAACAATCGTACTAGAACTTGCCTTGATTCCCAACCGAACCTGTTTTCCCTTTATTTGCATCACAATTACTTTAATATCATCACCAATTGCGATGCCCTCTCCAACTTTTCGTGTCAAAACCAGCACCCCTAACCCTCCTTGGCAAGGTAGCATAACAAATTCTGCTAAGTTAAATTATCCTTGATCATTGTAAGAAATTCAACAGTGAAGGTTGTAAAAGCTTATTTGATGACATAAGGGAGCTCTGAAGAACTGTTTCAGTTCTCTTGAAATCCGAAGAAGCCCGATATGCATCAACATCCTCTATTAATGAGGCGGTTTGAACTCCCAACTCCTCGCTCAATTCGACTCTTTTCTCTGTATTTTCTATTGCATTTTGAATTGCACCAAGGGTCGCCTGATAGCTCGATGTCTTTTCCATCTGGAAGTCAAGTTCATCCATGCCTACTCTTAACATATCTTTATCATCCGAAATACATCCTTCGTAGATTATTTCCAGTGTCTGAATCATTCCGAAATGTCCCTGCTGCCTTTCCACATCATCAGGCTCGAACAATTTTCTGGACTGAGTATTTATCTGTCTGAAATGCCCCTCATCTATTTGTACATATATGCATCCATCATCTCCCATATACTGCCCCTGATTACTCAAAGGAGGAGTCCCTGTTCTGAATCCGGAAAATAGATATTTACTCCCATAGGTCGTATTTGCCAGAGATACAACCGCATCAATAATCTCCTTTATCTCCTTGGCAACAGATTTTCGGCTGTCTGCCGCATAAGTACTGTTACACATGGCCACTGTAAGTTCCTTGGCCCGCATCAAATACTCATGCATCCCCTCAACAGAATGCTCCATTCTTTCAAGAAAACCTTTTGAAAATTTGATATTTCTACTATACTGCTGATAATTGGCAATTCTGTTTTTATGCTTTACAACTTGGCCCAACCCCACAGGATCATCTGAAAGACGGTTGATCCTTTTCTGTGTCGAAAGCAATTCCATCATTTTGGAATTGTTTTCTTTCGCATTTTCAACACGCTTTGCAGCAATATCATATTTTTGTCTTTCGGAAATTCTCATTTAATATTGTTCCTCAAATCAACGTTTCATTCCCAAAAGAGTGTCCAGCATTTCATCAATTGTCGTTATTACCCTGGACGAAGCAGTATAGTTCGCCTGCCATTTTAATAGATTCATAGCTTCTTCATCCAAAGTAACGCCTGATACCGACTCTCGCCTGGATTTCAGTTCATTAAGAAGCACATCTTCAGCTTGTTTTTCATGATCCGCTCTTACAATTTCCAAGCCCAATACTCCAACATAATTTGAATAATATTCATTGAGAGACGCATTCCCATTTTCCAAAACCCGAAGACCTTCCAGTCTAAGCAAATCATTAACATTGACGTTATCACCTGGTGCTCTAGGTGTGATTGCGGCTGATATCGCATCCGTTGAATCCGTTATTACATCTGCCAACTTTATCGAACTGGCCGCATATTGAGTATCATTTGAAATTTTAAAAAAATCCCTGCCAGAGCTCTCCATGAAGTCCTTCAATCCATAGCCTCTCCTGTGGATTTCATTAAAATTATCCACTAATGTCTGTGCCATAACGTTGTTTTTATCTATCAACTTTTCCAAAATTCTGTCTCTTACTTCAAAATATGCCGCTATTCTCCCGGATTTGTTTTCCTTTGACATATACCTTGGAAACCCATTTTCATTTTCCAAAATTGCAATATCAATAAAACCGGCTTTGTTCGGACTGGTAGCACTCTTTACAGATGCCGCATTCCCTCTATCGACTAAAAGTGTCTCCCCCGGACCACGAACTGTCAGCATATCTCTGTCACTGCGATAATATCTTATATCCATACGTTCACTGAGATCACGCAGCAATTTCTCCTGCTGATCCCTCAAATCATTTGCCTGGCTGTCATTTGCACATTCCATGCTCTTTATAGCCAAATTCAGTTTCGCTATGTGTTTAACAATATAATCAATCTCGGTAGCTTCC
>JADFZC010000509.1 GCA_015232735.1 Oligoflexales bacterium
GAGAGGTTTAAAGCCTCTCCTGACTGGACACCCGGTCCTTCAGGGCCGGGTTTACTTTCGTTATGCTGCCAGGTTATTTTTGAGAAATGCCTCATAGCGCGAGTATTTTGGGATTTCAATGGATATTGTACATCCTTTGCCGTATTCAGACTCAACCGATATCCTGCCGCCGGCTTTTTTTACAGCACGCTGTATTGCGGTCATTCCAACTCCGTGTCCGGAAATCAGGGATTTTTCATCCTTTGTGCTGAGTCCCTCGCAGAACACGAGATTCAACTTGTCCTTATAGGACATTGTTTTTAAGGCATCATAGGATATTATTCCTTTTTTCAAGGCGCACTCTGCCAGCTTTTCCGTGTTGATCCCTGAACCGTTGTCGGCGACAGCTATCCTGATGCTTTTTTTGTCATCAAAAAAGGAGAGCCTTACGATTCTTTTTCTTTCAATATTTTCATCTGATGTGCGCTCTGTGAATCCATGGTCAATCGAATTTCTGACGAGGTGAATCAGATTCTGAAGGATATCTACCATGTGTTCCCGGTTGATGACGGTAAGTTCACCGGCAAGCTCAAACAGGATTGGCCTGTTGAGCCTTTTGGCAATCCTGTACGCTGAATCCCTTATCGGTCCAAGAAGTTCCTGTGCGGGTTTTGTCTGCATATGATAGATCCACTCGGTCATCCAGGTTCTGAAGGACTCAATTGTTGAGAACTCGAATGATTTGTGAAAGAGGTTGTCAAAATTCTCGATTTTTACCTCGTAGGAGTCGTCAAGATTTTTTGCAACCCACTGGATATTTGCCGCATTTGTCTCAAGGAAATTTTCCAGCTGCCTGTCGATTTGATTTATGTCGGAGGGTTCCACGACAGTCTTGTTTTCGATATTGGAGATGGTTGCGTGAAGATCTTCAAGGAGAAAGGATGAGCTGTTTCCCTTGAGGGTATGCAGGATCATCCTGAGCTCGCTGTTTTCCCCCGCGGCGACAAATCTTTTCATATTGGCTATCTGATCCTTGAAATCCCTGAGGAAAAGCCGAAATGCCTCGGAATGTTTGAATATGTGGATAATTGTGCTGTTGGTTTTTGCAATTACCTCGGCCCTCTTCAGGTTGGTCTCGTCTAGAACGGTGATGAGGATGGATTTCACGGAACTGTCGATATTTCTGACCACGGAACCTGAAATAGCCAGAACTTTGTCTGAAACTTTGTGAGTGCGGGGAATTTGCCTGAGAGCCACCTCCTCAGGCAGGCAGTCTGCGAAGATCTGCTCCACTGCCGCTTCAAAAGTCATGCGGACCTGACCCGCCATTTTTAATACATCGGCCAGCTCCTGATCTTTTCCAATGGCGCATCCAAACAAATTTTCACATGATTTGGAGAAACCAGGCTCGATATTTTTATTCCTGTCAAGAAGGAGAAAGCCGGATTCGACATGGTTCAAAATAGTGTTTATGGTTTGTGTTCTTTCCTCCACTATTGTCTCTACATGATCGATGTGCTGCTTAAGTTGTACGTTTAAAGCCTGAATCTCTCCTCTGGCCTCTGATTTGATAAGGTTCATCCTGTATGCCAGAGCCAGGGAAAGCACCACAACTTCAAATGCCGATGCGACAAGCTGTCCCCAGTCGACAATCGGGTGGGTCGGGACGACTCCGACAATCTTCAGCGCCAAAAGAATAGTCGAGATGAGGATGGGTGTCCATCCTATCACATAGTATATGGCCGGTCTATAACCCTGAAGGGCTCTTATGACTCCCAGGACAATCATTAGGCTCATGGTGGAAAGAGTGGAAATTTCCCCAAGCCTGACCCCGATGTCGTAATTGTCCGTTACAATGACGACAAGGGCGAATATTGCCGGAATGACCCAAAGTTTAAGGATAAACTGGATCACTTTCCGGCTCTTTTCAAAATTCAGAAAGGCGCGTGCAAAAAGCATCGGACATATGCTGTTGAATTGAATAGCGACAAGATAACCTTCATTCAAGAACCAGTTGTCGTTTTTTTCCATGAAAAAATACGCTCCAAGTCCCTGGGTTCCAAATTGGGACCATATGTAGGCGATTAGATAAGATATATAGGTGAGATAGTCTGGCGTTTTGAAGGAAAAATAGAGAAATGTGTTATATAAAAGCATTACTATGATGAATCCCATCAGAATTCCGAGAAAGATATATTCTCCAAGTGCGAAGCTTATGAATTCATTTTTACTCCATAGAAAAAGCGGCAGTGTCATCAGCCCCTTTGTTTCAAGGCAGAGGTAAAAGGTGCTGTTTCCGGGCGGAATATCCATCTCGAATACCGGGAAACGGTGTTTTATGGGCCTTGTTTCAATGGATATTCTGTCTCCTAATGTGAATTCAGAATATGAACCGTCCGGCTTAGGTGAATGAATGGTTATATAATCTATCAGGGCATATCGATTTTCCAGCAGCAGAGGCAGCGTTTTTGTCTTCCTGTTGGCAAAATCGATCCGGACCCAGATTTTGGATGCTGTTTTTCCCCAGCTTGGAACATTTATATTGGAATGGTAAAAAAGATTATCGTATTTCCCGCTTCTGACATCCTGAAAGGTTGCCTTGTTTTCTTTGTCTTCAAAGATAAGAATCATATTTCCGATCAGAAATGATTTGTACTTTTCATTTTCCAAAATAATTTCGAAGACAGACTGAGGCTCGCCGTAGCTGCTCTTAGATTCGAGAGCGCAGCCCAGAATGAGAAACGCCGTAACAACTGTTGAAAAAGAAAACCTCATTTTTTGTATGTCCTGAAAAATGGATCCAATGTAAATATCGGCAAATAAAAGTCAAATATGAGTATTTTTTGCAATAGGGAAGGGGCGGATCTTCAGGAGGGGTTCTGTGGATTATTCATAACCATTTAAAATGACATACGATTTGACTTATACATGAATTCAGAGGATCTTCTATCGGAAATATCTTTGAAATTTGATTATGGAAACCTCAGGTAAAATTCATGGCAAGTGGAAAGTTTTTGGTCATGGATTCTACTGAGGACATTTTTAAT
>JADFZC010000034.1:0-1820 GCA_015232735.1 Oligoflexales bacterium
AGCCGTCTGAAACCCCAGATCTCTTAAGTTTCTCGTCGCCTGAAAATCCTCGTTTAACAACATGTAAACTCCGGTTTTCATCCTCCTCGCGTCCCACCTAGGGGTTTTCCAACAGCTTCCTACCCTCTTTTGAGGAAGCCGATCAGCAGAAACTAGGCCAATCCAAGCTTAAATGCAATATTAAAGCTAAACTTTATAGAGAAAATTTGTAAAAAACAATATTCTTTCCGGTTTAAAAGTGTGTTAAATTAGGCAAGGTCCTGTTTTTTTAAGTTAAAAAACAAAGAGATTTTATTTGTTGAAATAAACAAAAAGGGTATAATTATGAATTATTACGGCAAGTTTTCCATTTTTTCCTTTTCATTGCTTTTATCGGGTGTGATTTACTCGGGAGCCTTTGCAGAGGATTCAGAGCCAGTCGATACAAATTATTCAGGGGCGTTCATTAACGGTGGTATCAACTTTGGACAGGTATACTCTGCGGGGGATTCTTATCCCGGGATAGGTGTACTTTTCACATTTGAACCCGGTTATACAAGTGCACAAAACCCCTGGAACAGGCTTGAAACATCGTTGGAATTTGGAATGGGCCAGATTACCTACAAAAGGAAGGGAAACGATGCGATGGTTGAATTGCCAATAAACTTAAGTGCGCTTGCAAAGTTTGGATATGGCTATTCGATAGGTAATCATTCATTTGGGGTACTTCGAGCCGGAGCAGGACCCATCTTTGCCGGATATAAGGAAAAATTGGAGGGAGTTCCTGCAAAGACGAAGACTTTGACCGGGTTCGGTGCGCTTTTGGGGATTGATGCTGTTGTTCCAATGAGTGATGAGTTGGATTTTATTGGTGGATTCTATATAAAATATATGACATTCAGCGGGAGCAATATAGACTCCTTCCAACTGAATGTTCCAATGTTTAATACCGGAATAAGATATCAGTTCTGATTTATTTCTGATTTATTAATTTAAAGTAGCATGGTATTTGTGCGAGATCATTCTTTGAATAGCTTTTATTCTTTTCTGTGACAGGATTGAAGCCCAGTTTTTGAATGAGTTTTTTAATATCGCTCATATGGGTGGTTGTCTCGAAATATATGCAAGAATATCCAAGATTTCTTGCTTCTTCAATGCAGTTTTCTATGAGATATTTTCTGACTTCGTCATTTTCATACGAATCGTCAATAACCATTTCTCTTATTTCTGCCAACCCTTCAGTTACTGGAAGTCCCGCAAAGGGGCCAAGACCCGCCCCGCCGACGATTGATTGGGTTGGTATGGTCTTAATTACGAAATAAACAGAACCTTCCTGAGAGTATATCTTGAAAAAATTTTCCAGTCTTCTAATTGTAGCAGCCAATATTGATCCGGCTTCTTCGATATCGTTAAGTTTTTTTTGGATCATGGTTACAATAGTTTCCTCATCTTCTTTTTTTAGAAGTTCGATACGTAAATCCTCCAAAAGGAAATTAGTAAATTGTCTGTTACTGGCTTTTGAGATCCTGGTTATCCCTTTTGCCGTAGGGCTTTTATATTCCATTAAATTTTCCTACTTCCTGATCGTTTATTTTTAAAATACATGTGATGTCATAACAATTCCATCTAATTATGCTATTCATTAGTAATGCTTAAGAAAAACATTATATTGAAAATGAGAAAAAAAGGAATATATCAAAATACCAATTTTCTGCATCAACCGGTCGGTTTGAGCTAATGGAGCATGGAATTTGGTCACAACATGTTGAAATTTCGTGAAAGATCGTTTGATTACTTTCGTTTACCGTGCTGATGAAATGTTGATATTTCGTGAAAGATCG
>JADFZC010000034.1:1920-13239 GCA_015232735.1 Oligoflexales bacterium
ATGAAATATTGATATTTCGTGAAAGATCATTTGATTACTTTCGTTTACCGTGCTGGTGAAATATTGATATTTCGTGAAAGATCGTTTGATTACTTTCGTTTACCGTGCTGATGAAATATTGATATTTCGTGAAAGATCATTTGATTACTTTCGTTTACCGTGCTGATGAAATGTTGATATTTCGTGAAAGATCGCTTGATTACTTTCGTTTACCGTGCTGATGAAATATTGATATTTCGTGAAAGATCATTTGATTACTTTCGTTTACCGTGCTGGTGAAATATTGATATTTCGTGAAAGATCCTATGCTCACTTCGTTCGCCAGGATACGTCTCTGGCGCTGAAAGCGCCAGAGACTAATTAATTTGATATTCAAAAATTTGTGGGTTATCTATACACTCATATTTTTATTGGTTTTAACAAAACTTTGGCAGAGATAAGCAAAAGGAGTAATCATGGCCAGAATAAGACCTGTTAACAAAAAACCTTCAAAGTCAGCACGCAAAAAGGCGAAAGCCAAAATCAGGGTTTTAAGAAAAAAGAGGCTTAACAGACATGGACGTAATTCCAAACTTTAAGTGGTCTTGGCAGTCTTCCAAATTAATTTAAAATAATTTTTTGCTTGTAAGATGAAAACTGGAAGACTGTATGTGGTGTCTGTACTACTGTTCATCGCAGAATTTTATTTGAGTGATTGTCCTGGGATTCCCCAGGTGTTCAACAGATAGGTCGGTGTAACGAAATTTCATAAGAGAAACTTTTTTTGCATATTCTAGGGTGGTTTGAAGCCGACAATCCTGCTTGTTGGTAACATAGTTTCTAGCACATACCGGGATGTATTCCTTGTCTACTTTGCCGGCGCGCTGCGGGTCCGGTTCAAGATACCATTCACATTTTTTTCTGTGTTCCGGGTCACAGCCTGTTAGAAGTGGAAAGAACAACAAAAAAATTATGAGCAATTTCATCCTACCCCCCTATTAGGGTTAAAATGGTAAAAAAAACACATGAAAAACGATTTCTCTGAAAAGATGAAAAAAAAAAATTATAATAGTTATTATCCATATGCAAAGAATTCTCTTTTCCATTATCTCATTTGAATCTGTTTTCGGAAAGCATGTGTGTTTGAAAGCAAGAGGTCTATGCCATGATTTTTCAACTGAAAGATGAACTCCACAAATTTGACAGTTTTCAAAAAAGAAAACATAGTCGGTTAATTATTGAAAAATTATGTGATTTTGGCTTTTTGGTCATCCCAAACGAAAGAATGGAGATACCAAGAAATTGTGAAAAGACAATACCATTGACTTTTATGGCACTTGTCCATGGCAATGAAGTTGGAGGAATAGCTGTTCTGAATGATCTTTTGGACGTGATAGGAAACGGTTCTTTCAGATTACATATTCCCTTTGCGGTGTTGATTGGGAATCTTTCAGCTGCTTATAAAAATAAGCGTTTTATTGACAGGGATTTGAATAGGAGTTTTCTGAGGGACAATGTTGATTCGTGTGAGGATGAGAGGGCAAGGGAACTTGAAAAAATATTGGCTAAAACTCTCTACCTGATGGATTTTCATCAAACTTCACAGCACAGTGAAACATCGTTTTTTATCGGACCGTACACGAGTGAGGGACTTGATTTTGTGCTGGCAAGCGCTCCCCGCCTTCCAATAGTTACACACTGGAATGACGTGTTTTCTGATGAGGGACGATGTTCGGATGAATATGTAAATTTATCTGGAGGATATGGATTTACTATCGAATTGGGACAGAATGGCTTTTCACCAAATCAGATTTCCATGGGGGTATATACCGGTCTAGGTGCGATAAACTATGTTCAAAATGGATTGATTCAAAAAATCCCAAAGAAAATAAGGAGAAGAAAGAAAAATATTGGGGGATTGTTTACATGGAGCCAGGTTGTTTCTACAAATTGTGGAAGAGCTGTCCTTGACCCGGGATGGTATAATTTTAAAAATGTCATCAAGGGGGAAAGGCTGGGAGAATCCGATGGGGTTCCCATATTGGCAGAGTCAAACGGTGCCATGCTTTTCCCAGTATATGGAGATCGTGCCACTTTAAAACAATCAGCGGAACTTTGCCGAATCATTAGACCAATAACTTTTGCAGATATTGAAAAGGAATAGTTAGTCGCTGGCGCGAAAGCGCCAGCAGACGTATCCTGGCGAGCGTCAGCTCGCATAGGATCTGTCACGAAATTTATACAAAATCAGGATTCAAGGAGAGTGGTTTTGATTAATTCGATACCAATAATATTGTTTTTAATTTTGATCACCGAAGCTGGTTTTTCAGCTGGTGGAGATATCTTACCAAAAGGCAATGCAATACTGGCTCCAGGTGAAAAATATAATCCTAAGGCAAAGAAACAAAAGAAAGAGCAAGAGAGTTCTGCAAATTGCCCTTTTGCGTTTAGGGATTCAAGTCCATCTGAATCAGTTTTATCAAGGGATGGCAATACGCTGTTTGTTCTTATTCGGGATAAAGGAGACAATAAGGCGGGAAAAAATGAGAAACAGGCTCTTCTCATGGTGGATCTGATAAGCGGTAAATACATAAAAAGGGCCAGTATGACGTTATTGAAAAGGACTGTAATGGTTTCTCATGGAGATCCAGTATACGGAATAAGTTTTATGGCATTTAATAACGGGGCAAACAACTATTGTCTGATGGGAAATGCCGAAGGAGTCGGTATTTCTTTTGAAAACAAGCAAAAATTGGCAAAGACATATCCGCTTTCATCATACAAGGTACTTTATACCCCTTATGGAAAAGTGGTGGCTGACTTGAAGCTTGGAATTATTAAACTCATAGATATTGTTTCATTGCAAAGCAAAGTCGACGCTGAATTTAATAAATCTGAAGCCCCTGTTTACTTTGATTCAATCAATAGGACAATGATAACATTCGGGGAAAAATCATTTGATGTCTTAAAGATATATAACAAAAATTTTACAAGCCCGATAAGACAATTGAAAGTATCAAGGGAATATAGGATTGTTCAGGATAATGAGCAATTTTTATTATTAAAACCTGAAAAATCAGGCAATTCTCTATCAGTAAATATTACTGAGTTTGGTGTTAATACGGACAAGTCAGACAGGGTGGATGTTTGGTATAACCTTAAATTTCCAGCGAAATACAGATTTGATTTGATTAATTTCAAGGCGATTATAGATAAAAATATTCTGATAGCACATAGCAACATATCAGTTAAAGAAAGTTATTTGGACAGAGGGGCCATATATGATTATAAAACCTCTGCAAAGATTTCTGAGATTGATATCCCTCAAAAACAGCAGGTATCTGAGGTTATCATTTCATCAGACCGTACAGAGGCGGTTTTCCTGATCAGACAGCAGGATACGGATGATCTTCTTTCGATAAAAATATTCACTTTTTCAGATAGTAGATGGAAGGATTTTCCTATTGATATTAAGACATTAAATAAACAGCACTAGCGTTTTTTCATCGCCTTTGAGATTTCCCTTACAGCATCCTTTTCTTTTGATGATTCTCTTTTATCGTGGAGCTTCTTTCCTTTCGCCATAGCTATTTCCACTTTGATAGTACTGTCTTTAAAATATATTTTAATAGGGACTATTGAATTACCCTTATCGGAAAAAAATCTTGACATTGATTTTATTTCTTTTTTATGAAGCAATAATCTTCTATCTCTTGTTTCTAAGTGATTATTAATATTTCCATGAGAGTAATGACCTATATGAACTTCTTTCAAATAGGCTTCATATCTATTCGTAATTTCTACCCATCCATCCTGAAGATTTACTTTTCCCGCCCTGAGTGCCTTGACCTCTGTACCGCGCAGTTCCATGCCGGCTTCAAAGCTTTCCCCGATTTCATATTCATGAAATGCCTTGCGATTTTTGCTTATAACTTTTATTCCGGTGTTTTTCGTAATAGTATCCTCCACTATCGATATAAGAGAACATAAGGCTGTAAGAGAATTTAGACATAAATGAAGAAAAGACCAACAGGAAAGATTGAAAATGATGACAATTACAGGTCAATTGGCAAACCTGTACAAAGTTCCTCATCGGGGGAACGAGTGGATAGGTATCTGGCGAAAAATTTTCCATTTTATTCAAGAGCTGAGTGGCAGAAAAAGATCAGGGAGGGAACTCTCATAGTCAACAGTCTTTCTGTAGAACCGGCTTATAAAATAAAAGAAGGTGACGAGCTTCATATTTATCGTCCCATAACGGAAGAACCTGAAGTTGATAGGGGTATTGAGGTTATTTGGGAGGAGAAGGGAGTCATGGCTGTCTTTAAACCAAGTTCTCTGCCGATGCATGAAAGCGGACCTTATAGAAAGAATACTTTTTTCAGTCTTGTAAAGGAAAAGTTTGGAGATGAATGGGCGTCAGTTCATAGACTTGACCATGAGACAAGTGGAATTGTTATCTGCGGAAATACACATTATATCAGAGACAATCTCTCGAGGCAGTGGGCAAGTAGAGATGTAAAGAAGGAGTATTTGGCCATTGTCAGAGGATCTCCTGAAAGCAATTACTTTTTGGAATCAGGTCCTATCGGTGATCTTAAGGAAAGCGCGATCAGAATAAAAAAGTGGGTTGTTACCGGAGGGCTTTCTGCGCAGACCTTTTTTGAGGTTTTGGAAAAAAAAGAAGGTTTTTCACTCCTTAAGGCCATCCCAAAAACAGGCAGGACAAATCAGATAAGGATTCATGCAGCTTATAATGGATTTCCTTTGGTGGGCGATAAATTGTACAATCCTGATGAAAATGTTTTTCTTGAATATTTTGAAAAAAAGAAGTTGACTGATTCAATTCTTGAAAAGACTGGATTTCATAGGCTGTGTCTTCACGCGAGTCGTCTTGAGCTGACACATCCAATAACCCAGAAGAGGTGTGTTATTGAATGTGAAATGGCTCCTGATATGAAGGCATTCTGGAAAGCTATAGCTATAGATTTTCAATCAAGCCATTTAATATAGAAAGGCAGATGTCCCGTAATAAGATCCGGATGTTTCGCCAGAACTCTTACCGTGTATCCGTATCTTCCACCCTGGGAAAGATTGATATGACCAACAAATTTGGCCAAGCCATTCAATCTTTCAAGGTATTTCATTTCCAAATGCATACCATTGTAAATTTGTCCCTGGTTATCCATAAATCCATGGTAAATTTCAACTGATATATCATTTGGATCAAGTGAACCAATTGATACTGTCGCGTATATTGGAACTTCCACACCTGTCTGGATTTTTACATCATGAGACATTTCCGCCTTAACAACTTTTACCTGGATCCATTCAGATGAAATTCTCTGATACCACGCTGCTATTACCTTTGCTTTTTCAAAATTGTTTTTTCGCAGGGATTCATTGAATTCTATTGCCGGGCAATAGTATTTCTTCAAATATTGGGTCAGCATCCTTGAGGCATTGAACTGTTCTCCAAGAATATTTATCGATCGTTTCATCATTTGAACCCATTCCCAGGGTATGTTTTCATGATTTCTTTGATAGAATAGTGGAGCGATTTCTTTTTCTATTGCGTGATAGAGCAAGTTCCCTTCGATGGTATCTCTTTCCACCGGATTCGAATAATGCTCCCTTTGACCGATTGCCCATCCCACTTCAGGTGTAAATGCTTCGTCCCACCATCCGTCCAGGATAGAGAGATTAAGTATCCCATTTATTGCCGCCTTCATTCCTGACGTTCCAGATGCTTCCTGTGGCCGGATTGGATTATTAAGCCAGAGGTCAACGCCCTGCACCAGATGTTTTGCCAGATTTGCATCATAGTTCTCGACGAAAATTATTTTTGATTTGAATCTGGGATCTGATGCGATTTCAAAAATGTTTTTAATAATTTCCTTACCTTCGTTATCGGCGGGATGCGCTTTGCCTGCTATGATGAATTGAACCGGGCGATCAGGATTGTTTACAATCCTGTCAAGCTGGTTCAAATCGCGTAAGAATAGGTTTCCTCTTTTATAGGAAGAGAATCTTCTTGCGAAGCCAATTGTCAGGATATTGGGATCCAAAAGGTGGTTGATGTAATCCAGCTCTTTTGAACATACACTGTATCTGGATCTGCATTCGAGCATGGTATTTCTGATTACTTCAATAAGTCGGATTTTTTTCTCCTGATGAATCCGCCACAGTTCATGTTCTGAAATTTGATCGGCAGCGCGCCATAAGACAAAATCGTCCGGTTCATCCGTGGAGACGCCATGGGTTTTTGCCAAAAGAAGATCTTTGATTTCCGGAGTGAGCCATGTCCATGAATGGACTCCGTTTGTTACATAATCAATAGGAATTTCATTTGTTGGCAGTTCAGGATATAAATCCTTCCACATGTTTCTCGATACATGACCATGCAGTTTTGAAACACCATTAGCGAAAGCAGATGATTTTAGAGCCAGCGCGGTCATGGAGAAGAATTGGTGGCTTTCGCCAGAAAATTCCTGTCCCAATTTCTTTATTTCTTCCCATGGAAGCCTGTTTTTTATGCAATATGGTTTCAGATAATAATCAGAGAGCTCTGTTACGAAACGCTCATTTCCGGCTGGGACTGGGGTATGAGTGGTAAAAAGATTGGTTGACCACACAAGTATTTTGGCCTCATTAAACGATAGTCCGTTTTCTTCCATCAGATATCTGATTCTTTCCAAAATCAGAAAGGCAGAGTGACCTTCGTTTATGTGAAACAATGCTGGATCATAAGATAGCGCATGAAGCGCCTTTACCCCGCCGATACCCAGGAGAAGTTCCTGGATGATTCGTATTTCACGCCTGCTGTCATACAAGGTTCGTGTGACCTCGCGGGCTTCCTGTGTATTGGATTCAAGATTTGCATCGAGCAGGAGAATTGGTATCCGTCCCACCTGTACTTTCCAGATCTGATATTGAATCCGCTGATCGTTTAGATCCAAATGAAGGGTAATTGGTCGCCCTTTGCTATCTTTTTCAAGGGTCAAAGGAAGCATGAAGGGGTCATTTTCAGGGTAAAGTTCCTTTTGAAGACCGTCAGCATTAAGATACTGTTGAAAGTATCCCTGGCGGTAAAAAAGTCCAACCCCGACCATAGGAACTCCAAGATCGCTTGCAGTTTTCACATGGTCTCCTGCAAGCATTCCAAGGCCCCCTGAATAGTTTTGAAGTGATTCATGAATTCCAAATTCAGCTGAAAAATAGGCTATGGTTGGAGAACTTTCTTTGGCGAAGGTTTTCTTAAACCAGGTGAGACCATTCATATATTCCTTGAACTTCGAATGGATCGCATTAAGCTCCGAAATATAGTTTTCATCATTGGCAAGTTCCGATAGTCTCTCGGGGCTGGTATGACTCAAGGTATAAATGGGACATCGTTGTGAGGATTTCCATATACCGGGATCTAATTTTTTAAATAATTCACAGGCATCTCTGTTCCACGCATACCACATGTTGGAGGTTAAATCCATCAATGGTGCTAATCTTTCAGGAATAGCAGGCTTGACAGTAAATGAATAGATTTTCAAAGAGTATTCTCCCTAAAGTTCTGTAAATCTTTATAAGGATCAGCATGTACCTGATTCAATGATTCCTTAAGCGTCATTTTTAGGTCGGTCAGGACATTATTATAAACAACAAATGCGTCATAGGAACTATTGTACGGGTTAAAATAATCGTGCACTGCACCGTCATTTGAGTGCTTTGTGCTCATGTAATAGAAATGGTCTGAAGATTGAAGGTGACGCCAAATATTGGTGAGATTCTCGTTATTGACTTTATGTACCAATTTTTCAAGAGAATATAGAAACTTGATTGATGAGTTCTGCATGTCGTTTCCGGCCCATGCCGAGAGATCCCTCTCGGTGTCCGCCCATGAAATGAAATACGGTACGTCAAGGGAAGATATTGGCTTATAAGCATCGATTACTTCACTTGGCGTCATAAATTTGATATCTGTCGATTCAATTATTCTCTCTGGAAGGTGCCATAAAAATTCGAAAATGCCCGTATCTTTCCACTGGTGTTCTCCAAATGTCTCGTAATCCATGAAAAGATTGATATTATCTCCTTTATTTATGGCGTTTTGAAGCCAGCAGCAATATTTCTCAGTTGTTAATGGGTAATCTTTCCAGCCTTTGTCGGAAAACCTGAAAGCGATGTCATCTGAAAGGCGGTAATTTTTCAAAAGAAGTTTAATTGTTTTTGTAGACTTCGGTTTGAATATGAAATTTGGCGACTGCCACCCTAAAACTCTGTCGGCTCCTTCGGCAAGTATTCCCTTGAATCCCATTTTTTCGGCTTCTCTGGCGAGCTCATTATTGTAAATGAGCTCCGTATTTCTGAAGATTTGAGGTGATTGACAAAATAGTTCTTCGATTTTTTTCTTGTGTAAGAGAACCTGATATTTAAATTCTTTTCTGGAATATTGAAATGCAAGTGAGTGATGATAAGTTTCACATAGAAATTCTATGTTGCCGGTCTGAGATAACGTCTGAAAAGATTCAAGTACCTTTGGTGCATATTTTTCGAATTGTTCCAGCACGAGTCCGCTGATTGAAAAACTTACCTTGAACTGCTTTCCATATTTTTTAATGAGTTCAAGAAGGATCTTGTTTGTAGGCAAATAACATTTGTGAGCAATTTTTTCCATTATCGTACGGTTTGTTTCCTCATCTTCGTAAAAATGATTATGTCCAATCTGGAAAAAATTGTAATCCTGTCGCAGGCGAAATGGCTGATGTACCTGAAAATAAAGACATATTGATCCCATGATTCCTCGCTCCCGCCTTTCTTATACCAAGGGTTTTCGTCCTGATGGCATAATATGTTAAAAAGTATTTTTGGGTTAACTCATTTTCCCTATTAAGGTGGATTTTAGACTAATTCCCACATTAAGTTTAGACAAGAGTAAAGTTTGGCTTTTTTAAAATTTTTGTGATTATTTATTTTATGGCGCATTTTCCGTTATAAATTGCATTTTGGGCCACGGTTCAATAAGCTTTTTGGACATTGCGGAGGAATAAAGGTGATAAAAACACTAATTTTTGATCTAGGAAATGTTTTGCTCTATTTTTCGCCTCAAATCTCAATAGCACAGCTATCTGAATTGAGTGGTAATTCTTGTGAGGATATAGAAAATTTTCTCTTTAAGAGCGGTTTGGAATGGAAGTCACAGCTTGGAGTCGTGTCAAAGACGGAGATTTTTGGACAATTCCAATCTTTTTGCAGAAAATCCTTTGATATTGATGAGTTTTGCTATGCCGCCAGCAACATTTTCAATCCAAATTATTCAATGATCGAACTTTTGCCAAGAATAAAGGAAAAAGGTTTAAAAACAATATTATTATCAAATACTAATGAAATGCACTTTGAATTTATTAAAAACAATTACTCGTTTATTAATTATTTTGATGAGATCGTCTTGTCCTATAAGGTAAGAGCATGTAAACCTGATAAAAAAATCTTTTACGAAGCTGTCAATAGGACTTGTGAAAAGCCAAATGAATTTCTTTTTGTTGATGATATTACTGATTATGTTAATGCAGCCAGAGAAATTGGCATCCAAGCTGTTGTGTATACAACTGCTAAGAATTACATCGAGGAATTGAACAGGCAGGGAATTAATCTCTTCGATTGAGGGTCAATGAGAATGGATCAGATGCTTGCGTGAAATCGATGGTGACTGATTTAACTGACACTTTTAATAAACAGATCTCTTGAATCAATCAGCCTTCTGAGGGTGGTATCTATGGCTCTGGTAATAATTTCAACTTCCCAAGTGTCGCCTTTGATGTAATTCTTTAAGTCTTTGAGCCATGAACAGATGCTGTCAAAGTATTCCTGGGGGCTATCTTTTAATGTCTGGTTATAATCTTTGGTTAAATGCTTTACCCATGTTTCGGTGGAGTTGGGGAGCAGGTTTATCAGGTTGTTTAATTTAACAGCAAGCTCCTTTTCCTCCCATCCACCTGATATTCTAAATGGGTATTGATCTTTATCTTCATTATGGAGCCAGATTCGTGCATCACCGTCAAGTTCAACTGTAAAATAGTCTTTTGGTGAAGCGTCATGGAATCCATCAGGTCGTTTCCAAATAACATGCATGAGTGTTCACCTTTCGTTTTATGTCCCCAAAATCAAGGAGAATGATACACCCTGGTAAATTAAAAAGCCACTAACTAATTTCTGGCACGGAAGTGCCAGAAATTATCCTGGCGAGCAAAGCGAGCATAGGATCTCCCCGAAACTTAAACATATTACAATCAGATCCTGGCGAGCAAAGCGAGCATAGGATCTCCCCGAAACTTAAACATAGTATAACCAGATCCAGGCGAGTGTCAAAGAAGGATCAAGCAGTCTTGTCTTCCTTTAAAGGAGTGGGTTTCGACGGCTGTTTTACAGTTTTATCTCCATGATATCTTGCCAGAAAATCTTCCAATGTCTTTCTCTGACTTGGGCTGAAGGATTCGAATTGAACCCCCATACCAGGTGTCAGGTTTTTTTCAGGTATTGCTGATTGAACCCATATCACCCTTCCCTGTGTTTCTAGGGTTTCTTTGCTGTCCGGGAGGGTGAAGGTTAAATCCACCCTGCTTCCATGGCTCAAGGGATTGGCGGTCTCTATGAATACTCCACCAGTTCCGAGGTCCTTGCAAAAGTCAAAAAGATAATGTCCATCACAACGATAATCAACAAGAAGCTGTATGGGAATTCTTTGATCGATCCTTGCATCCTTTTTTTCCTTTGCCATCGGTTTTTCTTTGATGTCAGGTCTTTTTGGTGTGTTCTTTTTCTTTTTTTTCCCTTCCTTTTTCTGCACCATAAGCTTCCTCCGATAAAAAATTTCGTGAATTGGAAGTATTCTCTCCCTAATCCTTTTTTTCGTTCGAGTTTAATAATAGTTTAACATGCTTTGCATGATCTTCTAAAGTGCGTGAAAAGTAATGTTGCTTATTTTCACCTGGTTGAAGTACATAATAATAGTACCCATAGCTGGTGGGGTTAAGTACAGCTTCAAGTGAGCTTGTTGTCGGCGAGCAGATAGGACCAGGTGGCAGTCCTTTATGTATCCTCGTGTTATATAGGTTCTTTTTGTCAGTTAAATGTATTTTTTTGATATCTCCTTTATAGTCTTTGATCCCATAAATAAGAGTGGCATCTATTCCTAGGGTCATATCAGCCTTGAGTCTGTTCCAAATTACCTCTGATATTTTTGATTTTTCTTCTTTTAAAAAAGATTCCGCCTCAATCATGGAAGCGATTGTCACGGCTTCATGGAGAGAGATACCCTTTTCCTTCAATTTTTCAGTGTATCCTTTTGGC
>JADFZC010000510.1 GCA_015232735.1 Oligoflexales bacterium
CCGGATTATTGCGGCCCCAGCGCCAAAAAAAGATGAAATGCCTTAAAATTTGCAGCCAGACTTCTGGACTATGCCGCCAACGCGATTTTTCCAGACATTCGCAATTTATCAGAAAGTCATACAGCCGATTCTTGATCTCCCAGCAGGTCCCAACATAGAATTGCTTATATTTTTGCGCTCTGCGGCTGTATGCCAGGGCAAAAGCGTACTTGTCACGAGCATACGCGATTTCCGCCTTATGTCCATATTGAGTCCCTACTCCTGTGAAAAAGCGCTGTTTGTACATTCTTCTAAGCGCCTCATATTCGTTGTAGCCCTCATAGCTCAGTCCATAGCGGGAGCTGGTCAAACCTCTTAAATTTTTCCAATAAGCGTCCTGGTTTAAACATCCCTCCCAGAGATTTTGTTCATTCGATTCCCGTACCATCACCATACCCCGTCTCAGGTGTTCGTTGACGACCTGAAGATTTTCAGTAGGGAAGTAACTGGCATAGTGCGTTGCCGCAGAGGCAAGATCAAATTGATTCCCAGCCTGGTAATTCAGTTCCATGGCGCGCTTGCACCATTCTTCGGCAAACGCAAAAGGGTGCTGCCAGGGAGCGACAAAAATGGAATAAAGAGAGTAGCTGCGTCCTTTGAAATAGAGTTCTTCGTTCCTCTCAATGAGTTGTTTGGCGAGTTCAGCAAACTTGCGGCCCAACCTGATATCGCCGAGAATATTGGATAGAACGGCCGAATAAGTTACAAAAAGTCCTGAGGCTTCCGGGCAGTTCCCATTCTGAAGAACTACCTTGGCCCCCATGAAAATGCATAGCGGGTAAAGGCTCTCATATCCACCTAAATAGGCGGACTGAAGAAGTTGGACAAGGAGTCTGACCGTCAGCTTGATTTTTTCGCTGGTGATTGGTTTCATTTTAAAAAAGTCCAGAGGATTACGCCCCAAAAAGGCCCATCTGGCCAGAAAGAGTTCCCAGAATACCCTCAGCATGGAGGGATACATGGGGAGTTTTATCCCCAGGAGGCTGAGCGCCTTGAGAGCAAGTCTGACGCCTTCATTGAGATTGCCAAAATTGGCATAATAGACCGATTGCCTTTCGATGACTTTGACTTTGGCCACTGTGCTTCGCGCTTTGGCAAGCAAAAGCCCGGCAAACTCGTCCCCCTCTTTGAACTGCCCGCATAGAAAAGCGAGTTCCACAGATTCAAAATAGACTTCGTAAACAAGATCGAAGACATCTTGCCACTCTTCGTCCGTTATCAATGTCCGGGCCATTTTCAGAAAATTTGCAGCCGGCTGGTAGGCGTTTGACAGTCTTGACCTTTGCGCCGCATTAAGGTTGAGCCTGATGACGGCAATCTTCTCAGTCCGCTCGCAGATGAGCGTGATGGCGACATTATAGTGACGGACAATATCGATGATATTGGAATCGTTCACCCCGCGGCCATGAAGCATTCTGGCGATGTTGAGATGCACCCCCCCTATTTGATCTTCGCTGATAAGGCTGTAGCAGGCTTTCTGAATCTGGTCATGTTGAAAGCGAAAGGCTATTTTGAGAGTCTGTTCGTCCATCTTTTCAAATGAATTCTGTTGATCTATGAGGCGGTATCTCGTGTCCAGGGGAACAATAATCCCTTTTTCGACCGACAGCTGTAAACAGGAGGCGATCTGGTGATAAGGCATGTCGGAGATGATCACCAATGAACCAAAGTCAAAAAGATTGCCGATGCATGCAGCAAGAGAGAGGACTTTCTGAGAATTTTGATCCAACTTGCGTACCCTCTCGACCAGAAACTGCACTATGTTCGCTGATGCCTGAAGCCCTTCGATCTCAGAGAGATTCCAGTCCCAGACTCCGGTTTCACGGTTATAATGGATTTTTCCATCAACATAGAGGTTTTTCAGCAGTTCGCCTAAAAAGAATGGGTTTCCATCGGTTTTATGAAATATCAGATCGGCGAGCGGCTGAACCTCGGACTTAGGTCGATGCAAGGTGTCTGAAATGATTTCGGTGATTGTCGCAATCGGCAGACTGTGCAGATTGATCTGATGGATCGGCTTGGTTTTACGAAGGCTGTCCAGACATAAAGTCAAAAGGTGTCCTTCGCTTACTTCATTATCCCTGTATGTTCCGATTATAAATAGGTGGGAGAGTGCCTGACTCTTTCCTAAGTCGACAAATATATTAAGAGTTTCAACATCGCTCCATTGCAGGTCGTCGATGAACATTACAAGCGGATGTTCAACATCTGCCATGATACTGAAAAAATCGGTTAAAACCTGACGACATCTATTTTGAGTTTCAGTTGGGCCAAGCGCTTGAAGAGATGGCTGCTGACCGATGACGGCTTCAAATGCAGGCACTATGTCTGTTATGATCTTTCCGTTGGGGGATAGTTTATCAACAAGTTGCTGTTTTATCTGCGATAGTTGAGGGGAACTGAGAGAAAGAATCTGATGCGCCAGTTCCGATAATGCTTTGGAGAGAGCGCTGTAAGGAATATCGCGGGAAAACTGATCGAATTTGCCTTTGATAAAAAATCCACGGCTGGCTACAATTGATCGGTACAGTTCATTGATGAGCGACGATTTTCCAATTCCGGAAAATCCGCTGACCATCAGAAACTCCACCCAGCCGCCTCGAACCTGTTCAAATATTTCTTTGATAAAGCTCAACTCTCCCTCTCGTCCATAGAGCTTCTGCGGAATCTCCAGTCTTTCCGAAACGTCTTTTGAACCGAGATCGAAGGGCGAAATAGCGCCCCTCCTCTGCCACTCCTGCAGACAATGCTGCAGATCGTATATTAATCCCCGGGAGCTCTGATAGCGGTCATCTGCTGACTTGGCCATCAATTTTCCGACGATTTTCACCAGTGGTTCGGGAACATCCTTATTGAATTTATGAATAGGTTCAGGAGACAGAGCAATATGTGCATGGATATAGCCAATGACATCCGATGCTGTGAATGGAGTTCTGTTGGTGAGCAATTCATAAAATGTAACTCCCATGGAGTAAAAATCGCTAC
>JADFZC010000511.1 GCA_015232735.1 Oligoflexales bacterium
AAGCTTCGCTTGCCAGGATACGTCTGCTGGCGCTTTCGCGCCAGCGACTAATTACATCATACCGCCCATGCCGCCCATACCGCCCATGCCGCCCATACCACCGCCATGATGCGGGTGACCACCAGCGCCATTTGCCTCGTCGGCAGGCTTGTCAGCGATCATGGCTTCTGTTGTGAGCAGAAGGCCCGCAATGGATGCCGCGTTTGTTAATGCGGTTTTTGTAACCTTGGTCGGATCGATTACGCCAGCCTTGTAAAGATCTTCGTATGTCTCTGTAAGAGCGTTAAAACCTTCGCCGCCGGAGGCCTTTTTGACTCTTTCAAGAACGACTGCAGGCTCGACGCCGGCATTTACGGCTATCTGACGAAGCGGTTCTTCGATGGCTTTTCTGATGATCTGGACGCCGGCCTTCCTTTCATCGGTTACGTCAATCTTGTCAAGTGAGGATTGCGCTCTGATAAATGCGACGCCGCCGCCCGGAAGAATTCCGTCTTCAACAGCCGCTCTTGTTGAATTGAGCGCGTCTTCAACCCTCGCCTTCTTCTCTTTCATTTCAACTTCTGTTGCAGCGCCGACCTTGATTACGGCCACGCCGCCGATCATCTTGGCAAGACGCTCCTGAAGCTTCTCTCTGTCATAATCTGATGTTGTGATATCGATTTCAGCCTTGATCTGGGCAACCCTGGCGTCGATGTCTCTCTTGGAGCCTTTCCCGTCGACGATAGTCGTATTGTCTTTTGTAATGGTGATTCTCTTGGCCTGGCCAAGCTGCTTCATTTCCATTGTCTCAAGCTTGAGGCCGACATCTTCGCTGATAACCACGCCGCCTGTAAGAACAGCGATATCCTGTAGCATTGCTTTTCTTCTATCGCCGAAGCCGGGAGCTTTTACAGCGACACCTTTCAGTGTGCCCCTCAGCCTGTTGACAACAAGGGTCGCAAGGGCTTCGCCGTCAACGTCTTCAGCTATGATGACAAACGGTCTGTGTGTCTGGGCAATTTTCTCAAGAATTGGAAGGAGATCCTTCATGCCTGAAATTTTCTTCTCGTGGATGAGAACATATGCGTCTTCTATAACGCATTCCATCCTCTCTGCGTCCGTTACAAAATACGGGGACAGATAGCCTCTGTCAAACTGCATACCTTCAGCGAAGTCGAGGGTTGTTTCCATTCCCTTTGCTTCATCCACAGTTATAACGCCATCTCTTCCCACCTTGTCCATGGCTTCAGCTATGATTTCACCGATCGCCTTGTCGTTGTTTGCGGAAATAGCGCCTACCTGGGCGATTTCCTGACGGGACTGGGTCGGTCTTGAAAGCTTGTCAAGCGCCTTGACTACTTCGCCTACGGCAAGATCGATGCCTTTCTTCAGTTCCATCGGATTGTGGGCTGCGGCAACCAGCTTGGAGCCTTCCCTGTAAATTGCCTGTGCGAGAACTGTTGCTGTAGTTGTTCCGTCACCGGCAGCGTCAGAGGTTTTCGATGCCACCTCTTTTACCATTTGAGCGCCCATGTTTTCGAATTTGTCTTCCAGTTCGATCTCTTTTGCAACCGATACGCCATCCTTCGTGATGGTCGGAGCGCCAAAAGATTTGTCAATAACAACATTACGACCTTTCGGTCCCAAAGTTACCTTTACGGCATCAGCCAACGTGGTGACACCCTTGAGCACCTTACGTCGTGCGTCTTCTCCAAAATTGATTACTTTAACAGCCATATCCATTTCCTTTTTAATAGTTAATAGTTAAATTATGAAATTGGAATTATTTTGAACTTTTATCACCTAGAGCAAAACCCCAAGCAGATCGTCTTCTCTGAGTATGAGATGTTCGACATTACCAATCTTAACTTCAGAACCCGCATATTTGCTGAAAAGAACCCTGTCGCCAACTTTTACATCAGGTTTGGAAAGTTTGCCGTCGTTCAAAACTTTGCCGTTACCTACAGCAACAATTTCACCTTCCATGGGTTTTTCCTTTGCGTTGTCCGGAATAATTATTCCGCTGGCTGTTTTTTCTTCAGCCTCAAGACGTTTTACGAGGATCCTATCCTGCAATGGTCTAATTTTCATAAATTACCTCCATCAATGACATAGATGTATAAAATCCATACTGAATTTTAACTTTGATTAATGCTCGTCCTTACAACAATAACCCAGAATAGAAATGCAAAATTATCTGTATCATTGTTTAAATCGACGAAGTAGAAGATAAGTACAAAAAATTTTACGTCAAGTCGATAAAATAAATAAATTTCGGATCAGACCGTTATTTTTTTAAAAAGACCAATAAAAACAGGCATGACATATCGCCAAAAAAACTTTTTGCAGCAGGATGACGCTCTTCCCCATAAGTGCTTGATAGCCACAACTTGTTAAAAATTGATTGGTTTTCTCTTGTCCAGATTCAGATTTTTATAATTTTCATACGAGAGTTTTCCATAAAACATATCTATTTCGGAAGTCAGGTAGGTACGCGCCTTAATGGCGCTGGTATCTTCGTTCATGTCTATCGATATAGGTTTCTCCTTTTCATTGGCTGGAAGGAGAATAAGCCTTAGATTCGGGGATACGGAATCCCTTGAATTTGAGAGGCAGATTTTTTCGAGTTCGCTCCATTTGTATTTATAGGCCTTGAACCTGGTCGCGACCTCAATCCCGTGAAAATCAACTGTTACGGTATAAATTGCCTTGGAATATATGTACATTATTCCAAACCAGGGCGATATTACGAGGAGAAAAAACGCTACCGAGATTATTGCCGAGCTTCCTCCGACCTGATAGATCTCGGTCATTCTGGTCAGTATCAAAAACAGCACGCATCCCGCAAGCCCCAGAAGAGAAACTCTTATCAGCGACCTTGGATAGGCCAGAAATCTTTTGCCCCCTCCAGGGATATCATCAGTGAAATAATAGCGTTCCCTGTCTTCCATCTGTTTTTTTTCTATGTACTCAATCGCATCTTCGTCTTCATTGTCTATTTCATATATACGAAGCCATATCCTGGCTTCCTCATTGAATCTTCC
>JADFZC010000512.1 GCA_015232735.1 Oligoflexales bacterium
TGCATGGGGTAATTCTTTTTTCAATACCGATTCTGCTGAAGATCGGGATTTTTCCCCAAAAAAGCGCATATATGGAATATAGGACCGATACCGGCACCGAAAGATAGAGTATCAGCCTGTTGTAGTCCAGATTGAGAAGAAGGGTAAAGTTGGAAGCGCCGACCTCCCGGCTGGACGCGCTGCCGGTCCCTTTCACAAAATATGTATTTGGAAGAAGCGAACCAAAGTAATAGAGCCTCCATGCGACATACAGGATGAGAACTGAAAGGGTGATGGAAAACCACACCAAATACTCTTTTTTCATTCCGCCGGCATAGATGTGCATGGCTATGAAACACGAAAAAATGCCAAAAAACATTATCGCGTCAGGTCTTGTCAGAATCAGCATTGAAAAACATATTGCGGAAGCCGCATGCAGGCAACGGCCGCCCTTCTGCTGGCCGAAGTAAAAGAGGGTGACTCCGGCGAAAAGGAGTCCTGCGAACATTACCGGCTCAAGCCCCGAAATGACCCAGATGGCAAGGCTTGGGTTGGCTGCCATTAGTATAAGCGGCAATAGCGCAAGAAAAGGCAGCTTGAGAATGCTCCTGCCCAGAAGAAAAACGGAAAGCATGGTGACAGTCAGAAAAAACTGTCCAAGGTTTTTGCTGAAGACCATGGGGTCGATTTTAAGAATGAACGAGGGAACCAGCATAATCGTCCAAAGGAAATTGGTGTACCCTTCTGTGGCAGGCATTCCCCTGTTGAATTTGAGACCATGGCCGTTGGCCAGGTTTTCGGCGAATCTGAAACATATGGCCGAGTCATCGATGGAATACGTCCTGTAGCTGTAGGCGTGAAAAAGGGCAGTCGTCAGTATGGCAAAGAATAAAATCCACTCCAAGGTCCACATAATAAAGGAAATTTTGCTTTTCATGAATATCCTCGCTTTAGGTATGCAATTTAAATAAATTATACCTGAAAACGGTATCCGTGTGCAAAAACTCACGCATTTTTGGTTCCATTCCCGTCCCCGTGCCCGTGCCCGAGCCCGAAGAAAACCCATCCCCCATTTCATTCTTCCCAAATTTCAGCAAATTTCCCTTAAATTCAGGAAAATAAGATTTTTCCAGTGAAAAACAAAGGAAACCTGATTTTGGACTGAACTTTTGACTTTGACCGCATAAAAAAAGGAGAGGCCTTAAAAGCAGCCTCTCCGGTTTTTTATCAACGCTAAAGTTTGTGACGATCCGAAAAAAGTCACTCTTCGGAGACAAAGCCGTTTGCGAAATTATGCTGGGTTGTGTTTTCAAGCGCGCTCTGCGTGTTCAGGTCGCCTGTCACGATTCTGTTGCTGATGGCATATATTCCGCTTTCGCTTGTTGCCTTCTCGGTTTTGCCGCTTATGGCTTCAAGCCTGAAGTTGTAGACTCTTTCACCCTTGTCATCGCCTGCGCGCATCTGGACGGCGCGTTTGCCAAGCCTGGTTAGCCTTTCAACTTTCTTCCAGGTGAGCTTTCCAGTTCTTGCAAGGTATGAATCGCTGGCATAAAGCACACTGTATCCTTCCTGTATGTTTGACACCTGTGTGAGGCCAAAATCCGTGAGGACAGGGTGTGCTGACGATACCGTCAGGCTGATGTTCTTTCCGTCTTTGCCTTTGATGTCAATCCGGTAAAGGGCGACCGTCTGTATGTCTGTGGTTTTCTCGTAAACCCTGTAGGCCGTGTTTCGCACAGGTTCAAAAATATAGTCGCCTTCAACGACTTCCTCGACGTCTTTCTGGCCAAAGTCCGTGATCTTGCCTTTGCTGTCCACACTCACCACGATGATCTTTGTACCCTTGCTGAAACATTCACCGACCATATTCATCATCGGCGGCATCATCGGCGGCATCGGCGGTATCGGCGGTATCGGCGGAAGCTGGGGAGGCATCACGGGAGTCGGTATCGGAGGAATGCCGTCTGTATTTCCAAACGATCCCGGGTTGATGTCCCCTGTGGCCGGAAGTCCGGCTGATACGCCATCAGGGCCTATTTCCTGCGACCGAGGTGTCGTGGTTGAACCGACCTGGCTTGGATCTGACGGCTGGCTCGCTCCTTCAACCGAAGGATCGCCGGGTGAAGACTCGAATATCACGTTGTCAAGGGCAAGCTCGTTGCCGCATGGATTTATGCTGTTCTGGTTTTTGCTGAAAAGATAGACGAAATCAAAATCGCCCTGGGTAAATTTTTTGTCTTTGACAGAGACAGGGTATGTGACTCCGATAAAGTTTGATTTTTCGTCGCCAAGTATCAGTTCCTTGCATGAGGCTTTCAGCTTCCCGTCGCTCGCCTTTCCGCATTCTCCGTCCTGGAATTTGTTTTTGTATGCAGTAAGAGTCTCTATTGACGGTGGAATGCAGGTCTTGTCTCTTTCGCATAGAATAGCAATATAATGACCGTCCGCCAGCGCGTTTCCTGACGTGAAGTTGGGGGTTATGCCTATACTCCCGCTTTCTACGGCATCCTTGGAGATAGCCATCTCCTTATCGATTTCCTTTACGCTCGTGACGTCGCCTTCAAAGCTTCCCTTCACCTTTTCCAGGAGGGACTCGTACCCGACTTTATAGAATTTCAACTTGAAAAGTCCGTCTTTGGCAGTCATGAGGGAACCCTTTTGTGCAACAAGCAGTGGGGAGCAGACCGGGGTCGACCTCAGGATCAGGTTCTCCTGCTGCTGGCCGCTGAAGGTAAATAAATCGTCGTGATTGAATGTCAATCCGCTTTCATCGATTTTCTTCTTTTCAGTACATCCGAAAAGAACAGAAGTGACAAAGATTGCTATTGCCACAAATCTTGTCTTTCTTAAAAACATCATTGTTCATCTCCCTATATTTGGTTGAATATAAATGTGCTTTAAATCCCATTATGGAATAAAAAGATATTTTCTTTTTTGGACTTCTGACTGGATGTAACCGAACCCGTTTGCAGCGGCAGTAAGATTAGATTTTTTCATAAACTCAAAAGCAAATACCGTGCCAAAATGTTCTATCGGGAGGACTT
>JADFZC010000513.1 GCA_015232735.1 Oligoflexales bacterium
TTGTGACGTATTACAGCAGGAAAAAATGGAAATTGAAAAAATGAGATCGTCATTCCTTGAAATGCTTAGAAAAGCCGGATCAGAGCTTTCGGATCTTGGATATTTGAATGAAGATACCATAAAATCCCTGAATCTGCCTTTGTACAACTATTTGGGAATGACAAGGCAACAGGCGGTCGACAAGCATATGGATATAATCAAACAGGGTTTTTCAAAGCATAAAATTGAATTTTAGTTCCGCTTCGATCTTAATGCGAACATTCCGGATTTTTTCGTACTTTCATCGGGCTTCTTAATATCTTCAATATCATTTGAATCATACAGCCAGTATCTCTTCCTGTTAAATTTTGCATAACCAAGAGGAACTCTCACTTTTTCATTTCCCCTGGAAATGCCGGGATCCAGTTCACAGACAATGATATGCGCATTTGTTCCGCCAAATCCAAACGAACTTATGCCTCCACGCCTTACCCCCTCTTTCGGCTTCCATTTTTTAAGGGCGATACTTGGATGAAAAGGTGAATTTTCAAATTTGAACCTGGAGTTTGGTTTTTCGCAGTGAAGCGTGGGCGGTATGATTTTATTTTGTATTGACAAAGCCAGCTTTATAAATCCGGCTATTCCGGCTGCGCTTAAGAGATGTCCAATATTTGTCTTTACGCTTCCGATATCACAGAATTGCCTTTCATTGGTAAATTCGGCAAATACACGGGTCAAGGCTTTAAGTTCAATAGGATCCCCGATCATTGTTCCGGTTCCATGGGCTTCAATATAGCTTATGGAATTTGGGTTGACATTTGCCTTAACAATTGCCTCCCTTATCACCTTGCTTTGCGCTTCAGGATTTGGAGTCGTTATGCCCATGGTATGACCGTCATTATTTACCGCAGTGGCTTCAATCACCGCATATATGCGGTCACCGTCGTTAAGCGCCTCATCCAGGGATTTCAAAAGTACGGCACCTGCGCCCTCACCCGGGACAAATCCATTTGCTTTCTCATCAAACGTATGGCATCTCCCATCCGGCGAGAGAGCCTGCCCTTCGCTAAGGATGATATATGATTTCTCATCAAGAAGGATATCCACACCACCCGCAAGCGCCATCTTGCATTCTCCCGAAATGATGCTCTGGCATGCTAGGTGTATGCTTAGAAGCGAAGATGAGCAGGCTGAATCGACGACAATACTTGGCCCTTCAAGATTGAAAAAGTGTGAAATATGTGCAGAAATAAAATTCTGTCCAATGCCGATGATGCTGCTTTTAATGTATTCTCTTGCTTTCTCGGAATAGTTGCCTACCCTGGAACCGACATACACGCCTACTTTCCTTCCACCTATATCTTTTTTGCTGTATCCGGCGTCATTGAAGGTATTGACGCTCACTTCCAGAAATTTTCTTATCAAGGGATCAATGTATGGCGCCTCGTCGCTGCTCAAATTAAAATATCCGGGATCAAAATATTCGATGTCGTCTATAAAACCGCCCCATTTGCTTATGCTTTTTCCCCTCTGATTGACTGGTGAATAATATTTCCTGATATCCCACCTTGATCTTGGTACTTCAGTGATGCTGCACACGCCATTTTTAAGGTTATTCCAAAACTCCTCTTTGTTCCTTGCACCAGGGAAATGGCATGCCATTCCAATGACCGCGATCTTTTGACTAATTTTTCCGCTATTTTTTGAAGTCATTTCAAATCCCGCACTCAAAGCCTCATTTTCTGCCTCGTTCTTTTCACGCGGGCCGACGTCGTCAGTCCCCTTGAGTTTTTCGTCATCCCTTTTCTCTTTCTCACCGGCATTCATCGTGTAATTCTGGTTCAAATAGCCACTCAGCCTGTTTATGGTCGGATACTCCAGAATGATTGACGGTTCCACCACAATCCCGATTTTTTTCTCTATTCTTTTCACAAGGGAGGCAATAAGTATCGAATCAACACCAAAGTCTCCAAAGGGAGTGTCGCCATCCAGCTTTCCTTTTTCAATCTTCAGCTCGCTTGAGAAGATTTCCTTCAGCCAGTCTGCCTCCGTTCCATTTTCTATCGTGGCTGTTTTTTTCACATAACTTTGAAAATCTCTTATCACATCATTTTTTGCATATGGCTCCCTTTTATCAACGAAGCATGGGAAAATGTTACAGCTGTCTTTGATGCCCATCGCGATTTCAAATAACTCAATTCCTTGAGCTGTTGTAATCGATACAAGACCAAGCTGCCTGTATTTGGCGCTCACAGCTTCTCCCATTCCGACGTCTTTCCAGCTAGGCCAGTTGATAGACTTATAGTATCTGCAACAGTTTCCGTGCTGGTAAGCCGCAAAATGGTCCATGTAACTGTTTGCGGCGGCATAGTCACTGAGACCTATGGCAAGTTCAGGAATCAATGCGGATACGGATGAGAAAAGAACGAAAAACTGCAATCTGTCACCTGAAAACACCTTATGCAAAACCCTGAGGCCTTCAACCTTGGGTTCAAAAACCCTCTTTATCTCATCAGGATGCTTGTTGATAAACGCAGGATTTTCATGGCTCACGAGCCCTCCGCAATGTATCACACCTGAAATTTCCCCATGATCTTTTCTCACACGGCTGAAAAATGAATCCAATTTCTTTTCATCTGCCAGCGATCCCGTATACAGGATCACCCTGGCTCCTCTCTCCTCAAGGCTTCTGACTCCCTTTATTCTGTCCAAAACATTGGGATCGGAAGTTTTGTCAGATAATATGGATTCCCACAGCTCCCGTTTTGGAAATTCCGTCCGGCCCATGAGCACCAGTTTTCGCGCCCCTTTTTCGACAAGATGTTTTGCCATCTCAGCCCCAATGCCTCTCGTTCCCCCTGTGACTACATACACCTTTTCACTGTCTGCAAAAAACTTTTCATCAGCATTCTGTCCATAATTCTTAATCTCCTCCAGCGCTGCCGCATACCTTCTCCCCTGCCTGTAGCAAATCTCGCTGTTTCTACCTTTCGAATTAAGTTCAAGCAGAATAATCTCTTCAATGCCGGACAGGTCTT
>JADFZC010000514.1 GCA_015232735.1 Oligoflexales bacterium
GGTATGTTTGATTTCAAGAGCAGCTCTTTATAATCGGAGGTTCCAACCCCGATAAAAACCCCGGTACTTGTTTTTTTCAGGTCTGAAGCCCTGTATCCGGCATCTTCTATGGTTTTCCACACGGTTTCTATCAGAAGTCTCTGCTGCGGATCCATCAGCTCGGCCTCCCTTGGAGAAATGCCGAAAAACATCGGGTCAAATTTGTCTATGTCATTCATGAGTCCCGCGCACCTTACATTTGTCTTATTCTCCTCTTTTGCAGGGTCACCATAATAGTCGCTGATGTCCCACCTTTCTTTTGGTCTTTCCGAAACCATGTCGATTCCAGATTTCAGGTTCTCCCAAAATTTTTCGAGATTTGGAGAACACGGCATGACGCCCGCCATTCCGATGACCGCAACGGGTTCCGATGTCAGATTATGATTTTGGACCTCTTCCTTTATTTCAACGTCTTCATAGACATCGCTTGCATTATTATCTGAATTCGAATAATCGTATTCCCGAGACTCCGGCTTTCTGTCTTCCTCAATTCGATAATGAAGAACAAGGTTCTTCCTGTACTCATCGATCATATAGCTTATAAGCGACGACAACGTCTGGTGTTCGAATAGGACCGATCCCATCATGTCAATATCATATTTCCTGTTTAAATTCTTTCCGAACTCAACGAACGTGATCGAATCAAAACCGTATTCGTTCATGTCATCGTCAATATTCACGTCATTTTCCCTTAATTTCAACACCTCTGACACGATTTTCACAAGATCGGTCTTCATCCTTTTAAACAGTTGCTCATCGATCTCTCCTGTCATATCCCGAGCCGATTCGGTTTCAAGCGGCAAATTAATTTCAGAGTTCTCACCCCCAGGAACTATTTCCTGCATCTTCTGATTTTTTAGCGAAGTTTTCTCCGTCTCGCCTGTACTGACCTCTGTTCCATAATGTTTTGCCAGATCCTGACCATATTCTTCAATCAGGTATGACAGGAGTGAGGCAATCGATGTATGTTCAAAAAGTACAGATGACTGCATCTCAATTTGAAAATTATGATTTATCCTTTTTCCAAACTCAATAAAAGTGATTGAATCGAATCCATAATCGCTCATGTCGTCGTCTATATCGATGTCTTCTGTTCTGGTCTTTAAAACATCCGATACAATTTTTATTATGTCCTTTTTAAGATAATCAGGTAATCGGCCTTCATTCACCCTGCTTGTTTGCGCTGAAATGGGCGCCTCACTCGGCCGTATAACGGTTCTTTCCCTCAACCCTGCTGCTTTTCTTATCTTTTCATGATTTCCTTCCAGAACGGCAAAATGATTTCCCTTATATTCAAGAGCAAGTGAGAATGCCTTGATCCCTCCCCTTGTGGATAGAGGCTTCATTCCCACGGAGTTTTGCAGCATTTTCTCGGTTTGATCATCAACCTTCATCCCGCCCTCTTTCCATAGGGGCCAGTTTATTGAAATCATCCTTTTCTTCCCGCTTTTTTCATTTACCATACAGGCGAAGTTGTCCATAAATGCATTTGAAAAGGAATAGTCGCACTGACCTGGATTTCCGAACATCCCGGAGACCGATGAAAAAAGAACGAAGAAATCTAGTTCATCCCCATCAAGAATTCTGAATAGGTTTGTAGTGCCAAAAACCTTTGGAAGAGCAACCGCATCAAACTCCGCCCTTGTCTTTTTCATAATCAGGGAATCTTTTATGACACCTGCGCTGTGAATGACGCCATTTATCACGCCGAAACGTGCCTTCACCTTCTTAATGAGAGTTTTTATCTCTTCATTCGATGAGATGTCTGCCTTGATATATACGACCTCGCATCCATATGTCCTGAGTTTTCCGATTTTTGCTTCCAGCTCAGGACTCATTGAGGACCTTCCGGTAAGAACAAGTCTGGCATTGGCCGATTTCGCAAGATTTTCGGCAAAAATCAGTCCAAGACCTCCCGCTCCCCCTGTTATCAGATATACGCCTTTTTCCCTTATTTTCCCCTCATGTTGCAGACTCGTCTCGATATTTATCTCCTCATTGGCCTTGACAAATCTTCCGTCATGATTGTATTTGACCTCGGTCTCAAGACTCCCCGATGCCATCTCTCCCATAAGAATTTCATCAAGCGTTTCAATGCCGCCTGCTTCAATAATCCTGGCATTTATCCGGGGATTTTCCTGCATGAGGGTTTTTATGAATCCGCTAACAGCGGCATACTGGGGCTGTACATTTCCCGACTTGTTCAGATATAAATACACCAAATTGATTTTTTCTCTTATCTTGTTTCTAATAATCGCCTTGCTTAGACTAAACAGGGAATAAACACCCTTCTCAAGCTGGTTTTTAAGCTGACTGTCATTTTTTTCGAAATCGCCGCTGGACCACATATGAACAATATCCCGGGGCATCCTGCCATTTTCGACAAGACGTCCTATCAGGTTTTCATAATCATCAGGGTTTGTATAATCCATTTCAAAAATATGATCAGACAGCTCGACAAACTTTCTTCCCGGCTTGACAAGAATATCCATTTTGCCCGGACTTTTGTCTTTTAGCCGTACAAAAAACTCTTCATTATTGTCGAAAATCAGCCATTCCCTTCTTTCAAATAAGTCAGTTATATTCTCAAGACTTGATTTTATCCAGATGCTTCGTGCATAAATGGCATCATTTGATATACTGTCTACTTCCACAGCGATGCCTTCTCTTTCAGTTTCCCTTAAGCTTTTTACGCTGCCAAACAGCCTTAAGGATATTTCCGTGATGACGACAAGAACATCTCCTGATTCATCTGCAATTACAATGTTGAACTTTTTGTCCTGACCGTTTCTGCCGCCCGCACCGGCAAACGTGACATAAGCATAGCATTTTTGTGACAGGGATTTTTTAAAATCAACTCTCTTCACAGAAAATGGAAAAAACATTTCGCCGATATTATTTTGCCCATGCATCAAAAGGCTTACCACCGACTGCACAGCTCCGTCCATGATTGAGGGATGAAGTGCAAACTCGTC
>JADFZC010000515.1 GCA_015232735.1 Oligoflexales bacterium
AGTCCTTTTGTCGTTCGCCCTTGGAGATAAAATCAGGATTGAACAGGAGGAGGCAAGAAAAAGTATCGAGGAACTTAACAACAGCCTTGAAAGAAAGGTCGAGGAAAAAACCAGAGAACTAAGCCAGGCCAATCGCAAATTGACGGATCTTGACAGGCAAAAAACAAGCTTCTTCCAAAACATTTCACATGAGATCAGAACGCCTCTTACCCTCATCCTGAATCCTTTGGAAAATGCACCGACCGGCTATCCTACGGATAAATTTATTTCGACGGCACTTCGGAATTCGAAACGGCTTTTCAGGCTTGTAAACCAGCTGCTCGATTTCCAAAAATATTCCGGCGCCGGCAAGACTTTTCAAATGATATCGGTTAATATGACAGAGCTTATACTCTCCATCGGAGACTATTTCAGGGAGACTGCTGAAAAAAAGAAAATCAAGTTTATTCTGAAAATCGACGACGAGCTTCATGGCGGAGAAAAAAGGAGAAATTTCTATATAAGCGGCCAGACGGACGCGCTTGAAAAAATCATCTTCAATTATCTTTCGAATGCCCTGAAATTCGTTCGGGAAAACGGAACAATAACACTAAAACTCGCGTGCATAGAAAAAGAAGTTGTTGTTTCTGTAACAGATGACGGCATAGGAATATCAGGTGAAAACCAGAAGAAGCTATTTAAACTCTTTTCTCAGGTGGATGATTCAAATTGCGCACCCTATGAGGGAACCGGTCTTGGGCTTGCACTTACAAAGGAACTGACTGAAAAAATGAACGGGTGGGTCGATGTCATAAGCAGAATTGGCGAAGGGAGCTGTTTTGTGGCAGCATTCCCGCTTCTGAAAATCGAAAAACCCAGGATAGGCATTATCATAGCTTTGAATGAGGCAAGATTTCAAAATGAAGTTGCGATGGCCGCAGCATCAAAATTTGATACACTTCCCTCAAGGATTGTTACTGACCTGCTTGAGGTTGAAAAAATAACAAGGGATTACGATGCCTGCGGATTGATTACCGATGATACGATGCTTGGACTCTACGGGAACAGGGCGATAAAGAAATTCAACGATGATCAGCCCGGCGCAAAAATATTCATTGCCCGTACCTGTAAAAATGCCGAACCATACCCGCTTCCCGCTGTACAAAAGGATTGCCTCAGAGAAATACCATTCGGTTGTGATGCTGTGAAAGCCGTCAATGAAATCCATGAAATATTGACTTTTGCACAGGCTGAAAAAAACCAGGTTTTCATCCAAAAGCAGATTAAGGACTGGCATCTTGCAGATGACAGGCAGGACATGGATGGGATTGAGGAAAATACGGACAATAGCGGCGTGTCCGGCACAGGCAATCCCTTGATGGGCAGTATTCTCGTGGTTGAGGACATGATCGATATGCTGCACTTTCTGACCAATTTTTTAAGAAGCGGCGGATATTGCGTAACAGGAGCCCTGAATGGAAAAGAAGCCCTGCAAAGATGCAATGAACGGAAACCCGACCTCATAATAACCGACTGGATGATGCCTGTCATGTCAGGCCCCGAACTTATCAGGCACATCAAGAGCGACGCGAACCTGAGTCCCATACCCGTTATACTTCTGACAGCAAAAAGCGACGAATCAAACAGAAAAGAGGGAATTCATCAAGGTGCCGACGGCTTTCTGGGGAAGCCCTTTGACCAGTTGGAATTAATCAGCCTTGTGAGGAATCTTTTAAAACTGAAACATGGCGAAAGGCAGATAGCCATGCTGACAAGACAGATAGCCGACGATGCCCTCAGGCGATTTATTCCGCCTGAACTTGTAAAACGCGTAATGGATGGAGAGGCTGTATTTGACGACAAACCAAGATACACATCAATGACAATCATGATAGTATCCCTGACACACCTGAAAGAAAATTTCGATGCTGTGGGTGCAAGAGGCATCGCTGCCCTTTTGAATGAATACTATTCTGAAATGACACCGATAATATTTGAAAATAACGGCATTGTGGACCGGTTCGACGATTGTTCCATAAAGGTGCTGTTCGGGATATGCCCCGCAGAGGAAAATGCGGAAAGTCAGATCAGGTCTTCCTATGAGTGTGCCCTGCGGATAGATCAGAAATTATCCGGGCTGATTGGAATATGGAATATGAATCTGGAGACTCCGCTTAATTTCAAAATTGCGATTCATCACGGAGAGGCTGTCTTAGGTACGCTGGGATCTAAACTAAGAAGCGACTATACGGCAACAGGTCCCGGAGTCATCATAGCGAAAAAAATGGAAGAATTCGCAAAAGACGGAGAAATTCTGATATCAAAGACCGCACGCGATTACCTTGATGAGAATATGTGGAGTAATCAAGGACGGATCAATATTGACGGCAGTGGACAAACTCTTGTCATATCTAAAGTTGTCAAACCGGGGACGCTGGTGAAGAAGGCGGTATGAATTTGCTGAATATGCGGAAATAATGACATATAAAAACAATCTTGCAGTATCCATATTGACCAACCGGCAAAGCCTGCGGTAGTGTTCCTTTTGAATCGTGCAAAAAAAGAGGAAGACATGGTAATAATAACTTCATATGCCGTCTCTGTTTTAATGTCCTTTGTAACTATGATATCGTGGGGTTCGTGGGCCAATACCCAGAAACTGGTCGGGAAAAAAGACTGGCCGTTTCAGCTGTTCTACTGGGATTACGTCATAGGACTTTTCCTGCTTTCACTTGTTATCGCTTTTACGATGGGAAGTTACGGAAGCGAAGGAAGACCTTTCCTCGCGGATCTGAAGCAGGCGGGGAATTATGCCCTCATGTCGGCGTTTATCAGCGGGGTCTTTTTTAACGCTTCAAATATTCTGCTGGTAATCGCTATAGAGATATCAGGCCTTTCGGTCGCCTTTCCCATAGGCGTCGGAATTGCGCTTATCCTCGGGGTGATAACAAATTACATCCCCGAGCCAATAGGAAACCCTTACATTCTTTTCACGGGTGTAGCCCTGGTTTTTTTTGCGATGGTATTGTCTGCC
>JADFZC010000516.1 GCA_015232735.1 Oligoflexales bacterium
AAACATATTTGCTGTCCACAAGTTCCTTAAGCTTTCTCTTGCTGGTCTCCACATATTCCATCTCAAGTCTTGAAAACTCAATCTGGACAGGTCTTGGATCAAACAGCTCAAGTTCATCTACGACCCAGTCGTAAAGCGGTCTGTGATCCTCAAATTCCAACGTGCACAGCGAATGTGTTACGCCTTCCATAAAGTCGGATATGGGCTGCGCATAATCATACATCGGGTAAATGCACCACTTATCCCCCGTCCTGTGGTGGCTCACCTTCCTTACCCTGTAGATCGTGGGATCTCTCATGTTAATATTTGGCGATGCCATATCTATCTTCGCCCTGAGAGTGATGGAGCCATCCGGATATTCGCCGTTTTTCATCTTTTCAAACAATGAAAGATTTTCCTCCACGGAGCGGCTTCTGTACGGGCTGTCTTTGCCAGGCTGGGTCAAAGTGCCGCGATATTCCCTGACTTCGTCGGAATTAAGCTGGCAGACATAAGCCTTGCCTTTTTTTATGAGAACCAAGGCATACTCATAAAGCTTTTCATAGTAATCGGAAGCATGACGAAAATGCGGTCCCCAATCGAACCCGAGCCACCTGATGTCATCTTCAATGGCATGTTCAAACTCAATATCCTCTTTTGTCGGGTTTGTGTCATCGAATCTGAGAAAACAAATTCCGCCATAATCCCTTGCGATGCCAAAATTCAGACAGATCGCCTTGGCGTGTCCTATATGAAGATACCCGTTAGGTTCAGGAGGAAACCTCGTGGTTACCTTCCCTTTAATTTTTCCCGAGCTTATATCTTCATTGATGATTGTCCTGATAAAATTCTGCGGCACAACCCTGTTATTTTCATCCATCACTGCCAAACCTTCCAGTAGATAATAATCGAAAAGGGCTAACTCTATCCCATTTTTCAAATATACACCACATCACAAATAGAATCCGCCAAATACAGGCAACCGGCTGTTGAAAAAGTCGATAATAAGTTTTTTTATCCCTATATTTTCACCACATTAACAGATCATCACTCACATCATGCGCAAGGCAGTCGATAAACCAGACAAGGCGGGTGCGGGAAAAACCGCGGGTGTAACGGTCAAGTGGGGTGAAATGAGCATCAAGAAACTGAGTCAGACTGAAAAGGCAGCCATGCTTCTTATCTACATTGGGGAGGAGCTTGCGGCAAAAATTTTAAGTCAAATGGATGCTTCGGAAGTCAAAAAGGTTGTTGGTGCCATGAACCAGATAAAGCGGGTGGATACCGTGCTGATGGGCGAGGTCATTAAGGAATTCCAGCAGATTCTTGCGACCAAATCCCATGAAATACGAGGCGGATCTGATTTCACCAAAAATGTAATTAAGAAAGCATTTGGCAATGAAAAGGCAGCTGAAATTGAAAGTGCAGTTCAAAACATGTCAGGATCGAGAATGAGTTCTCTCGAAGCCTATGACCCCGAGTCCCTGGCGAGGACCATTCAAAATGAGCATCCAAGTCTCATTGCCCTTGTCTTGGCCCACCTTGACCCTCAAAAAGGTGCGCAGACACTCAGGCATCTTCCCGAGAACATCCGCCTTGACCTTGTTCTCAGAATCGCAAAACTTGATACCGTCTCAAGAGAGATGGTTGAGGAGGTCGATGATTTCCTAAGAAAAGAGAGCCATAACATGAGTATTTGGAACAAGAGAAAAATTGGCGGAACCTCCAAGGTGGCAAGCATTCTGGCCAGCATGGGAAAAGAACATGGATTAAAGGTTCTGAAAGAGGTCGATAAAAGAGCTCCAGAGATAGCCGAGGAAGTGCGAAAAGCCATGTTCGTTTTCGAGGATCTCATAAAAGTGGATGGAAACGGCATACGGGAACTTTTAAAAAACGTCCAGGCTGATAAATGGAAATATGCTCTGAAAAGTTGCTCTGATGAACTCAAAAACCATATATTTTCAAATATGTCCGAAAGGGCCGCGAAAATTATGCGTGAGGACATTGAATCGATGAAACCCGTGAAAAAATCCCAAGTGGAAGAGGCCCAGAACGAGATTCTCAAAACAGCCAAGCTTCTTGAAGAGGAGGGAAAACTGATAGTTTATGATGGCAGGGAGGAATATGTTTAGGTGAACCCTCCCCCCCATCAATCCGCTACTGAGCCGCTTCCTCTTTCTTTTCAGATTTCTTTGAAAGCTTTATCAAACCTTCCTTGACCAGAATCTTGACCTTCTCTTCCCCATTAATATATTTTCCATTTTTTCCAACAACTGAATACCGTCCGGAACGTTTTTTCTCCACAGTGTAGTCAGTCTTATTTTTGGGGTTTGATTTTGTCTTTGACATGTATTACTCCTTGAAATCAGTTTCTTACCAAATAAACCATGGAATTTTTAAAACTCCAGGGATCACCGCTTTAAAACACGAATCTTCGGGATACCACAGACGACGAAAAATCTCTATCCTTTTATTACCGATCAGACACAGACCTTTTTGTGCCAAGTTTATCCAGCGTTTCCCAGATACCCTGAATATAGACCGATCCAAGAGCCCTGTCATATAATCCGTAGCCTGGTTTTCCGGTTTCCCCCCATATCATACGGCCATGATCGGGTCTGATATAACCATTAAAACCGGCGTCATGAAGGCTTCTCAATATCGCCACCATATCAAGTGATCCGCACCTGGAGCAATGAGCTGTCTCCTCGAAACTGCCATCGGCAAATCTCTTTACATTGCGAATATGCGCGAAATGGACTCTTCCCCTTGAAGCGAATTTTTCAGCAAGCCTGGGAATGTCATTGCCGGAAGATGCTCCAAGCGATCCGGTACACAAGGTTATTCCATTGTGCACAGAGTCGTGAATCCTGCAAAGCCGGTCGAGATCAGCCTCATTTTTAATTATTCTTGGAATATTGAAAATGCTCCATGGCGGATCGTCAGGATGAATGGCCATTTTAATGTCGCATTCAATTGCAACCGGAATTATCCGTTTCAAAAAATATTCAAGATTCTTCCAGAGATTTT
>JADFZC010000517.1 GCA_015232735.1 Oligoflexales bacterium
GATTTTGAAGGAACTGCCGATGCTTCGATGTAAAGGGTGGATCCTCCCATCGCTGTCCATGCAAGCCCGAGAACAACTCCGGGAATTGATTTTTCGTAGAGGTTTTCAGTGTTGAACAGGGGCTGCCCCAGGTATTTCACGAGGTTTTTGGTGGATATCTGGTATTTTCCGTCGCCTTTTTCCGCAATTTTGAGGGTGACCTGACGCATTATCTTTTTAATATGGTTCTCCAGTCCCCTCACGCCGGCTTCTCTTGCATAATCATCTATGATTGTCCTTAGCGCCGTATCGGTTATTTCAACTTCGTTTTTATTAAGTCCATGTTCCTTCATCTGTTTTTTGACAAGGAACTTTTTGGCTATCATCAGCTTTTCCTCAAGGATGTAACCCGAGAGTTTGATTACTTCCATCCTGTCAAGCAGGGCGGGGGGAATCGTATCCAGCTGGTTTGCCGTAGTTATGAAAAGGATTTTCGAGAGGTCAAATCTGACGTCGAGATAATGGTCTAGAAAGTCCCTGTTTTGTTCCGGATCCAGCACCTCCAGAAGCGAGCTTGCCGGATCACCATGGTAGCTTGAACCGATCTTGTCTATCTCATCGAGCATTATAACTGAATCTTCCGCTCCCGTCCGCTTGAGCGCCTGCATTATCTTGCCGGGCATGGCCCCTATATATGTCCTCCTGTGGCCTTTTATCTCTGCTTCATCCCTCATGCCGCCGATTGAAAAACGGAAAAATTCCCTGCCGAGCGCATCGGCTATCGATTTTCCCACTGATGTTTTCCCGACCCCCGGGGGACCGACAAGACATATTATGGAACCTGACGATTTTCCCCTTTTGATTATGGTGCTGATGAACTCGAGAATCCTGCTTTTGACATCCATAAGTCCGTAATGCTGTTCGTTCAGAATCCTCCGTGCCTTGGCAATGCTGAGTCTTTTCTGTTTTGAGATACCCCATGGCAAAGATGTTAGCTCGTTAAGATAATTTCTTGTTATCTGGTATTCGGGCGAATGGGGCTCAAGTATTCTCATTTTATCAAGTTCTTCGTTGATGACGTTTCTGGCTTCAACGGACAGCGTGAGTTTCTCGAGCCGTTTTTCAAATTTTTCCAGTTCAGTGCTCTTTCCATCCTTCTCGATTCCAAGCTCTTTCTTTATCGCCTTGAGCTGCTCCCTCAGGAAAAAATCCTTCTGGTGTTTGTCGACTTTTTCCTTTATTTCATTTTGAATCTTCTCCTGTATCTTAAATAACTCTATCTCCTCTTCAAGATATACGAGAAGCTTTTCTATCCGCTTTTGGAAGTTGAATGTCTCAAGAAGCTCCTGCAATTTTGTGGATTCCACCGACAGGAGTGACGATATCAGATCAACCATGATTTGCGGATGTTCATAAGAATGCTGTGCAAGAAGCAGTTTGATCTGCTCCTGTATTATGGGATTCATCTTGAGAAGCTCTTTAATCGAGTTCATCATGGAAAGTATATAAGGCTTCAGCTCGTCGTTGACCTTTATTCCGGTTTCATCATGGGTTTTGATTTCCCACTTTAGAAATGGCTCTGTTTCGATGGTATTAATGAATATGAATCTTTGGAGTCCCTGGACAATCAGTTTTATTGAATGTTCATCAGATTCTATTGTTTTATGGATTCGTACGATGGTTCCCACCTTGTAAAGTTCGGATTGAAAATAGTCCTTCTTGTTGGGCTTCTTTACCAGGACCACTCCCATATAACCCTTGTTGTTCTCAATGGCGTCGCTGACAGCCTGTGTGGCCAGTTTGCCGGTGAATGTTATGGGGAAGGTTATATATGGAAATATCGGTCTTGCAAGTATCGGCAGAACGTTGATTGTCTGAGGCATTACCTCAGATACAAGCGGCATATCTTTTTGGACATCGTTTCCGAGGTCTTCTTTTTCATCACCCATCATTTCATTCCTTTTTCAATATGTCAGGCCGATGTGCTGAATTTTCATTCGGACAACCTTAAATAGATAATGCTTCATTCAAATAAATCAAGATGAAGGCCGAAAATAGTCTTCTGAAATCTAATCTGCTGATAATATGGGAAATGGTGGAGAATCAACCTAATACTTCAATATCTTTGTATTTTAAAGATATGAACCTTTGTTCAGCCATTTTCATTCCCCCTTTTTTGTGTATGGGATTGTTGCATATGACAGGCAGAATTGTTTAGTTTCTGGCCATTTATATGGCTATAAGCATTCTGATTACGACGGGTTACAGATGGTCCACTCCTTGCAACAGATTATATAAAGTCAATTATTATTTTGAAAATGGATTTATTAATTTTATCAAATGTGAGGTATTGGACATGGGACTAATAGCACAAGCAGGTATAATAGCAGCCACAGCCTTTCAGACTGGACTCCCCTGCAGCCAGGTCTTCAAAAAACTGGCCTATCTGGCATATCCGGCAAGTCAGATAGAAATGGAAGAATCCTATATGGACAAACTTGCTGAATCCGCATGCAACACTCAAAATCCTGATGTTATCTGGCAGATTGTGAGCATTGAAACCAGTTTCCAGTTCAGAATTGTAAGAATTAACGGTACCGCAAAGGTACTTAAGGGGCAGGATGCCATCTCTTATCTTACAAAATTAAAGCAAAAACATATCAATGCTGAAAATGTTGACATAGGCGTCATGCAGTTCAATTATTACTGGCACAGGGATTCATTTGAAAAAAATCCTCTCAAAATGCTGGACCCCTCGGAGCAGGTAAAATACCTTGTGGAGGATTTCCAGCCATCATTAGAGAAAATGTGCAAAGGTGACTGGATAGGATGTTATCACAACCCGAAAAACGGCGAGAGAGCCAGGATATATCTGGGGTTTGTCGCAAAATCAAAAAGAATCCTGAAGGAAAAAACGGCACTTCTGCTGAAGGATCATGAGAGCAATTCAATTCCATTCAGAGCAATGTCTTAGAGCCTGTTGAAAAAGCCATGACTCGGCGTTGCTCGTCGTCGGAAAATCCT
>JADFZC010000518.1 GCA_015232735.1 Oligoflexales bacterium
GTATTGGTATGATAATTTTGGATTTTCATTCCAGTACCAGATTGAAAGCGAAATTGCGGCCCAGACCTTTTCCAGGGCGTTTTGAGAAGTTGTCAGGATTTCCTCATATTTTTCGACGATTGATTCGTCTTTTGACTGGCGTTCCCTGCTGAGTTTTGCAATAAGCTCTTTCAATTGCTCTTCCGAGTTTGCAGCGAAGGAGTCTGCTGCTGAAGCAAGGTGGAGTAATATAAAACATATTAGAGTTTGCCGCGCTATTCTTGCCAACAAGGGTTTTTCTCCTAAGTCTGAAAAAGAATTCACATTTGCATTTTCAATTGTCCGAAGTAGCTTTAACTTCATTATTATGTATCAATTATCGGCTATTCCTCAAAGAAACTTTAAAAAAACAGAAAAAAGTTTATATATTATAAATAATACTGGATATTTGTTTGGTTCAAGCCACGGTATTAAGCCGCTGATGAGATTTTTGACAAAACGTCAAATCCTCTGACACTTTGAAATATGTTGTGAAGTTGCATTGGCATGGAAATTGGGTGCAGCGTGTCCATCTTTTTACAGAAATCTCGCATTAAAGATCTTTCCTGTAATAAATGACATGAGGCTGGTACGGCTTTTGCTTAGTACTTCTGTACCTGGGTCTATGAATAAAAAATATCCAGAAATTTAGGTTAGATGTCGGCGATATTAAGAGCCTTCGATATTTGAAACAGCTTGATTGGGAAGAAAAAGGGAAATTTGAATTTATTTCTTGAATGGAGAGTGAAATGAAGCAACATCCATATACTTGCATTAATTGTTTTTTAGCCTTGGTAACCTCGATTTTTGTGATTTCATGCACTGCTAAAAACCAAAAAGCCGGGAGTTACAAAGTATCTTCTGAAAATCCACAAAAATATTCGGTAATTTCAACAAATGTGACAAACAGGCTTCCTACCCTTTCGAATAAAGGATTGTTATATACATTGACCAGAAATGATCTGCAGGAAATGGTAGAAAGCATTCTTGTGGAAAAGCTTCGAATTAGAAATATCATTTCATCGAAATCACAGGAAGTTGTAGGTCTCGACCTTTATATTGAAAATATCGCTGGATGTCAGCCAGTGTTTTATAAAAATAGAGAAGGTGAAATTCTGCCGGGTTCTCCCATAGCTGCTTATGAATGCGCTTCATCATTCAGCGCAGGGTTTACGGCGATGGTTATCAATACGGCGAACGAACAGATGAAATTCATGGATGATCGCATACAGTTTGAACGTCTTACTGAACAGGACCTGAGAAAAGGGTTTAGTGCGAAGATGGACGTTTTCGCAGAAGAATTGATAAAAAGTGGAATTTTCAGCCAGTCGCAGGCTGCTCCCGGTGGAAAACAGTAAATTCGTTAAAGTGGAGATTATTATTATGAAGAAAGTTTTTAATATCGTATTTCCTGTATTATCCTTCTTTTCAGTATCATGCATCAAGCCTGCCGGCTCCGGGCTAAAGCATGATTTTGGTGTTACCAAAAGAGAGTCGGTTCCGCTTGCCTGCGAAGACAAACTGGATTTGCCTGACCAATACTCGGACAAAGATGAAGATTCATTGTTCAAAGCATACATAAAAAAACATATGGAACTTATTACTTCAAAGAATCCTGGAACTTTTGCAGGGGATTATGGTTTAAACCAGTTTTGCATAAATGTTGAAAGAACTTCCTCAATCAATGCAAGCGCTTCGTGGGATGGAACTATTTCAATCCTTGCCGGACTGCTCAAGGTTACCGATAATGATGCCGACTTTGCCGGAGTGATTGCGCACGAGCTGGCGCATGTTTCCATGGGACATGTCTCAATGACCGCCGTTCCGAAAGATTTGGCTGGTGACAGGGATTATCTGATTGCCCTTGGCCAGTTAAGGATAATGATGAATGATATAGTGAAGAAGATGAAAGAGATTGAGAGGGTAACCATCGGAATGTTTACGATTCAGCCTTCAGGTTCAGAGTCAAGGATAAAATACTTAACGGATGTCTCAGACGCGATATCGAAGGATATGTTTTACAGAGTAGTATATCGTAATTATTCCAATATAGATTATGCAGGTTTTATAAATGCTGAAATTAACAAACCAGGAAGCAAGCTGGCAGCCGAAAGAGAATCTGTCCTGCGTGAAATGGCTGAACCTGACAGAAAAAAATTTGAGGATTTGTTCAAGGATTATCTGATACAGATTTCAGATTCGCTGAAATACAATACGCGGATCACGGAAAAGTCAGAGGCCCTTAAAAAGATCACCACCTTGGCAATGGGCCGTGAACGGGGAGCCAACTGGGAAGAACAGGAGGCTGATGAAGTGGGTTATGAGCTATATATTCGCGCCGGTTATGATCCGTCGAAATATGCAATGTTTTTCAAAACTGTGGAGAATTTGATGAAAAAAAAGGAAAAAGAGGCGGAGCAGTCAGGCAGTCCTGTGCCTGAAAAAGTCGACCTGTCTTTAGGAGTTTCCGGAAAATCGAAATTTAGATCCAGCGTACTGGGCTCGTTCAGAAAACTGGTTCTGGAGGTGGCGGGCGGTGTTGAAAGCGAATGCATTAGAGGGAATTTGAGCCACCCGGATTACTGCTGGAGGATCAACGATATTGAAAATTCTGAAAATGTCAGTCACAGAGGCGATTATTCTGATTTATTGAAAGACAGCCCGAAGGCGGTAAATGTGTTTGGTGAAATGCTTAATCAGCTTAAGGAGAAGTATGCCTCATATTTGACGGATGAAAAAAGTGATGCGTCATCCGACCTCCAAGATAAGCCCAGTCAAATCCAATTTGGAAAAAATAGATAGATCTGCGATCTGATATCCGTATCAGGCAGATATGCCCAATCAAATCGAAAATGCGATAAATTTAATCTGATATCCGTAATCTGTGATCAGGCATGGATGAGGGCACAGGTGGCACGCGTTGTCGATGAGCACCCGGGGCTTCTTTCGATGCTTGAAAAAGGGGTGACATGTCT
>JADFZC010000519.1 GCA_015232735.1 Oligoflexales bacterium
TCGTCTCCTGTCACGTTAAAGACAACCTTCTTCATCAGGTCTTTAGCTATTGTCTGGACAATTTCACTTATGGGGCCCAGCAGCACCGAGATTGGCCTATAGGTTACAAGTATTATCAGGTCATTCACAATTGCCTGAATATCTTCCGGCCTTTTTGATCTGGCAATGCGCCTTTGCAGATTTATCACATCTGATCTGCGAATCGTCTGGAGTTCATTTTTACTGCTGCCCAGTGACGGCCCGATTGTTTTTTTGTTTTCTCTAAGAAACTTCTGCAGTTCATATTCAAGGCGGTCCAGGTCTTCCACGTTCAAAGTCTTTTGATCCTCGATCTCATGCACTGACTTTGAAAGCTTTATTAACCCAAACACATCCGAATTTCCCTTTATCGCATGAAGCAGCATGCGTGCCTTGTCTTCGTCGCCTTTTTGGATGCTGTTTTTTATCTCCGCTATTTGCTGCCCCGTAATGGTAAGATAGTTGTTGAACGATTCGATATGATTTAATATCCGTATGATGGATTCATTTTGTTTAACCACCATTTCAACCTCGGTCAGGCGTGTGATATCGGTTATTGTAAAAAGCAGGGCCTGAGGCCTTCCGAGATCGTCCCGCATAAGGACTCCCTCAAAGGATATTACTTTGCCGCTTTCCAGAATGTGCTTGAATCCAATTTGTTTCAAAGTCACCTCCTCCGGCAGCTGGTCCTCAAAAACCTGCTTCAGTGACAATAAAAATATCTCCTCCTGCTGAGAATTCATAGCCAGCACACTGCCGAGGCTGTCGCCTTCCCTGATTGTTTTTCCGAAAAGGCTATGGCAGGAATTTGTAAACCCGTTTTTAATCAGACCGTCACTGTCAACCGGTAAAAATCCTGTCTTGATATTGTCGAGTATCGTATGTATTGTTTGCGTTCTCTCCTTGACCGTTTGCTCCACCTTTTGAATGTGATCCTTCAGCAGATTATTCAAATTATTCAGATCTTCATTTAGTCTATTGATTGTTTCCACATCCCGGGCCATGGCGCTGACCATGTTTTGAAAACAGTTGCCGAGAAGACCTATTTCGTCGTGCCTCAATTTGATATGCTCAAAGGTCTCGTCAAAGCGTGCTCCTGCTTTAAGCCCGGCAAGATCCACACTTTTTACAGTGCCGGCCAGATCCTTCAGAGGGCGCTCAACAATGTATTTTACTGCCAAGATGAATATCATAAAAAGAATCAACGCGACAATAACCACGTTGAGTACGCTGAGCATGAAACCAACCTTTATCCGGTTGATAATCAGCTGTTCACTGCTGTATAAAAGGCACCAGCCCAATAGACTCGTTTCATTTACATCCCTGGCATTACTAAATATGGGAAACCTGTATTCATAAACGTAATGAAAGAGGTCATTTATATTCAACGTAATTCTATCAATTGAATATTCACTTGTTTCCTTTATGTTGATACGAATGGAATTATTCGCTTTTTCAGTTGGGCTTGCGTTCCAGATCAATCCCTCTTTCCTGTCCGAAAGATCAACCAGGGGAATATCTTCCTTTTTTAGTTTAATCTCTCCGCTTTCGGAGAACCTTTCCATGAAAAGCTTATTCTGTGTTTTTTCCACAATGCGAACTCCCTGGATAATGTCAATCTTAAGGATTCCGTCCGCATAGTATTCGGCGTTGCCGGTGTTATATTCCCAGAGAGCTGTGGCAAACGCCGGAGAAAAGCTTTTTGCGTATCGGCTGAGATCACTGAATACCTTCTCTCTTTCATAATTGTATTCGAATATAATCTGACCAAGGACCAGTATTATTGATACGAGCAGATAGATGGGAAAAAAAACCTTTAAAAGGTTATATCCCGTAGTTTGCCTGTAAAACGAAAATCGTTCAATCACCGTAGCTTGTACCCTGTTTTTGCAACATTATTTTTAATTACAAATTTGAACATATCCATTGTTAATATCGGTCATATTTATAAAAAATTGAGTCTCTTCAGTTCGATACATGACTTTTGAATTGGAAAGCCCGGCTCAAATGATAGTCGGCATGACAAAACTTTCGGATCTGCACGCCTGAACAATTCAGATTAACAGTCCTAAGTCCAGGAAGATGAATATGTAATTTGACATTTTTCTTGAAGCTTTAAAATGATACTTTGATATAGTGCAATGCGCCTGCATTTGGCTGAAGCATAGATTTTGTTCATTTTTATTTTTTACTTTCAAATATTAAGCAGATTCAATGCAGGTTTTTATGCCGATTTCCTCACAATTCTCGAAATTATATTTTCGATTTCATATTCAGGTTTTAGTGGGGACTCGCATTTTTCACATTTTCTTGAACTGATCTGTTCCGCAATGGCTTCTTGCCCATCGGATGCCGAGAGCAATATCGATTTATCACAATCACACTGTGGACAATAGAGCGGAAAATGGAAAGAGATGATGAGAGCTTTTCCCGTAATTTGTGGAACCATGGCCATCTTTATGGTGAAATCGGGACTGCACCGGGATATCCGCCACTCCCTTTTTTCCCCAAAACTACGTGCGAATCCGGTCCATGTTCTCAATCCAAGTGAGTTGATATTTCCAATATTCTGCAAATTCAGAATCACCTTCGGTCCGGCCTGCTCCTCCAATTTGGTCAAGATATCCAAAGACTGCTCATCGATTGGACCGGATAAAAAAATCTCTTCCCAGCCATCCCCCGTTTTTACGATCCTAAAATTTAACTTTGAAATCTCAGTCAAATCATCCACCTATATCAAGTTATTTTGCCTGACAATCCTTCAGTCTCCTGTCCATAACCAACTTCCAGGAGAACAGATCCCTCAATTTCCTGTATATCGGTTCAATATGGAAGTATTTTATCATATATGTTGTGTGATTTGAAAAAAAAATTCTAGGGCTTGTTTACATTTCGTCTACCGGACTTAAGTCCCAGATCCCCTGATATCTGATACCTGCCTGATCGCGGATATCTGATCGCAGCCCTGGACTTGC
>JADFZC010000520.1 GCA_015232735.1 Oligoflexales bacterium
GCGATGTCAGCGCCAAGCCGGGCAGCTTCAAGAACATGCACAGGATGACGGATGCTGGCTACGATAATTTCAGTTTTATACTTGTAGTTATCGTAAATCGTGCGGATATCGCGAATGAGTTGCATGCCGTCGGTGGCAATATCATCAAGTCGGCCTACAAATGGGGAAATAAAGCTAGCACCAGCCTTTGCAGCCAGTAGAGCTTGAATAGGGTGAAAACAAAGGGTGACATTAGTACGAATCTTCTCAGTAGATAGAATTTTCGTAGCTTTTAATCCATCAGGTGTTAACGGAATTTTGATTACAATATTACGATGAAGCTTAGCAAGCATGCGTGCTTCACGAACCATTCCCTCAGCATCTAAAGCAATTACTTCAGCACTAATTGGACCATCGACGACTTCGCATATCCTTTGCAATAACTCCTCAAACTTCATACCCTGTTTAGAAACTAGCGACGGATTCGTAGTCACTCCATCGACCAAACCCATTGCAGCTGCCGCCTTAATCTCTTCCAACTGGGCACTATCAATAAAAATTTTCATAATGTGAAACCCTCCTCACAGGATTTGTGATTTGACGAATACAAAAAATTCTTCAACAATCTCATTAATATGTCTACAGCTTTCGAACGCGCAAAGAAAACATTTTTAGGATTTTTACAAGCCCGAGGCAAATCGCTCAATACAATAAAGAATTATTCCTGCGACTTGCACACTTTTGGTCAGTTTTGTGAAACCCATCAGATGGATTTTCAAAGTTTGGGAATTTCTCAACTAGATTCTTACCATAAAACTCTCATGGAACAAGGCTTACAAACCAATTCCAGACGCCGAAAACTGATTACTGCAAAAACTTTTCTACGCTATCTATCAGGAAGAATGGAAGTAAGTACCGTGGGATCAGAAAAACTTATTCCGCCTGAAAAAGTGGAACTGCCTCCTAAAATACCTTCACGGGAAAAAATTAATGAAATCATTCAAGCTCAAAGTCGGCTAGACCAGAAGTTCGGAATCGGCTGGCGCAATCAAGCTTTGATCGGCATTCTTCTGGAAACCGGAATGCTGGTGACTGAAGCAGTATCGCTTTACCAGAAAGATTGCACTTGGAATAACACGGGAGCTTTGCTTCAAATCACTGGGCGCCGATCGAGGACAGTACATGTGAGCATTGAAACAGCGAATGCCTTGCGAAAACTTTCTGAACATTTAGTAGGAATGAAATACTTTTTCTACGGTTATTCGCGATCTGGCCCAAATGCAGAACGCTTGACCCCTCGCGGAGTCGAGCTTTTATTTAAAGCATGGTCAAAAACTTTTGGGATTGAACACCTACACCCTAGAACAATGCGTCATTTATTCATCATAGATTGGCTCAATCAAGGCAAAACCGAAAAAGAAATCATGACTTATTTAGGTCTAAAAACGGCTTATATTTTCCCGATCTATAAGCCGCTTCTTTCATCGACCATAGATAGCGCCAAATCAATTACTTCCATTCTTTAAGTAAAAGTGCGCATTTCTTTTTTGAATTTCTAAAAGATCTTTTATCTCAACCATATTAATAACCCGTCTCTGTTCCTCGGGCAAGCCACGTCATCCCACCAAAAAACGACCACCCCTCAGGAACGATATAGAATACATCGCGGTTGCCATGGTTATGTGCGCTATAACTCACACCTGCTTTTAAAATAAGATTCCGCGTGAAAAAATATCCGATTTCAGCACCAGAGGTCACAAAACGATCATTTTCTGAAGCTACTTCAGAATCAAGAGTTCCCATGACATATACTTTTCCATTGATGGCAATTCCCATTCGAAAACGATACTTGTATAATAATTGCGACACTGCTTGATCCTGTTCGATCATCCGCAAACCCACACTCAGTCCAAAACTCGAAAACAAACGGATTTTTTCGATGTTCCAATCACTTAAATTATAATTAAAACCAATAATATCTAAATCCAAACGCTGCTTAGCATTGGTTGCTTCATCCACCCTGACAGCGTAATTGACGGTACCCACTTGAAGAGCTTTTCCAGATTGGTCCCATGGTTTAACAAAATCTGGATCATTTCGAATTTCCCATATAGTAGCCGAAACTCTGCCAACAAAAAAACCTTCCCGGCCACCTTTTTCTGCCGCCAAACCATCCAATCCAACCACAGTTCGAAGCCAATAGATTTGGCCTCCCCCTTCATTCAAAACAGCAGGAAGCTGAACCCATGTTTTGAAATAAGGTGTAGAGGTTCCCATGCGCATATCAATTGTAGGGGCATTAAAAACTGAATCTGCCGGAGAACTTACGGTGGGCGTCGTAGCCATTTCAATATCAATGTTTTTCAGTGCAAATTCCCGTTTCTCTTTAATCTCTTGCACTAGAATAGGAAGGGCTTCCATGAACTTTTTACTAGCGTTTTCACAAGTTACACCCACGAGAACAACTGGGGACAATACCCCAATACTAAAAGTATTCGTAAAAAAGGAGCCTCGTGCCCTGACAATCCAAATAGAATCTGCCATTTCTGCAGGAACCTTCGAACGGCTATAAATACCATAACCTTCTTTTTCAATGGTTATCTCACGAACAAATTCCTTGGTAATCCCATAAATGGCTTTTTTAAGTTCATACTCCGCAGTACCTGCAGCTTGCCACATTATGAAGGAATCCAATTCCTTGCTTTCACCACACTTAAAAGTAACACCCTTGTCATTTGCATAAGAAACGGATGCCAGCACAATTGAAAAAAGAACCACGATAAATGTTCGCATAAGTACTCCTTATTGCTCCTTGTTGTTTTATCGTTATCTTTCTTTTGTCTGACAACGTCAAGGTGACTCCCATGAGTGCTCTTTTTTTTTCGCAGCGCCGTTTTTTTGAATTACACTCAGAACTATGAAACAAAATGCTGCAAAATGTTTCGTTTTAATAATACTAGCGATATTATTCACTGGCTGTGGTGATCGTTTTTCTCGCGAGCATTTCGACCAT
>JADFZC010000521.1 GCA_015232735.1 Oligoflexales bacterium
AAAGCTTCCAAAATTTTTTGTTATCTCATCCTTTATTTTGCCTGTCGGAGCACCACCCCCCTTTGGGCTAAGGGAATGCCAGTAGAAAGTATGATTGTAGACCTGTGCGGCATTGTTAAAAACAGGTCCCTCGCGGTATTTGTTTATCAATTCTTCAAGGGAAGCCTCCGAGTCTTTTGTCCCTTCTATCAGCTTATTCAAATTTGTCACATATGTTGCATGATGTTTCCCATAATGGTACTCGAGCGTTTCCTGCGAAATATGCGGTTTAAGAGCGTCCTTCGCGTATGGAAGGTCCGGAAGTTTGATACTCATAAAAATTTCTCCTATAAATGATTTTCTGGTGTCCGTCATCCCCAGCGTCACTGACATATTCGGTCTATTGACTGAAATTGTAAAATTGATTTTATCTATTGACTCATAAAGGTGAAGGAAGCCTCGTCCTTCAGTGCCGGGTTTACCTACGGTTATCAAACAACCTTTTTCAGTTCCTCAAGCTTCTCCCTGGCTCTTGGAAATCCGGGGGATAGTTTAAGGCAGGATTCAAGATATTTTTGCGCTGTCGGATAGTTCTTCATGCCTATCGAACATTGTGCAAGGTTGAAATATACCCTTGCATCACTGGGTGAAAGACGCAGCGCCTCCTCATATGCCTCGATGGCTTCCTGAAAATGTCCGGTTTTCTTGTAACATACACCTCTCAGATTATAAAGATCGGAATTTTTTCCGAATTTTTCCAGAGCGTTTCCGATAAGTTTAAGAGAGGATTCATAGGAGCCAAGCTCATACCTGCATTTGGCAAGGCATACATATATGTCTATTATTTCAAAATCCCTGGAAAAAGCTGCGTTGCAGAAGCTCTCGGCCTCCCTGTATTTTTTAAAATCGAGGTAAAGCCTTATGGCCCTGCTGTAGTAGAACTCGTTGGGTATCTCCATAAGAAGCTTATCTATGTATGTGTTCGCTTTCCTCAGGTCATTTTTCTGAAGAGCAAGTTTCGCGGACATCAGTTTGGAAGATGGGTTTCCGCTTTCCGTGCTTTGGGCAATTTCATCCATTATCTTCTCAGCCTTTTCCTTTTGGTTTCCCTGGTTATATGCCTGCGCAAGACCCATGGAACTTCGAAGGCTTCCGGATGTTACCGACCTCAAATCGGAAAATATCTCAATGGCCTTGTCCACCTTGTCCTCGATAAGTGAATTTTTTGCCTGCGTAAATTTGTTTTCTATGGTTCCCGAAGTATTAAAAAGCGTAAGCGTGGAGTTTATGGCGAAATTCATGTCCGCCGCGCTGAACGGCAGCTGCATGTAGCGTAATATTCCATATTTCTTCAGCGTATCCTCCGTATCAGGCGCCTTGTCCTTGCCGAAAAGTATGACAGGAATATTCGGAACCTTATCTGAAAGCTTGATCTCCTTTATAAAAAGCCAGCCCGAAATGAATTTCAGGGTCTGGTCGCAAATCGCGAAGCCGACCGGGTTTTTTGTAACGGAAGCCAATGCCTCAAGACCGTTTTCCATCACGCTGATTTTTGCAAATCCAAGCTGTTTAAGAGCATCGTTAACCAGTTTTGCGTTGTTTTGGTCTGCAGAGATGACCAGAACATTCATATTTGTATCCAAACCTTGCATAAATAACCCTTTATCCTTGTATAAGCACGGCTGATGTCATGCCGATTTTTGCCTTGCACCCAGAACTTTTTTAAGGGACGGAAGAATACTGTTTATTCCATGCGGCTTTTCAAGCACCGTCACCATCGGATATGCCAGAAGCTCGGATTTCGTCTTATCCCCGACATTGCCGCTGAACACTATTATCGGGACAATACTTTCATCGCTCATCTGGCTTCGGAATTTGTCAATAATCTCCATCCCATTCATTCCCGGCATAAGAAGGTCTACAATAATGGCGCTATACGCATTTTTTGCAAATTCCAGAAGACCGTCTGTCCCGTTATTGCATAATTTGACCGAATAACCCGCATTTTCAAGCATATCCTTATATATCTTTAAAAGCGACTCATCATCCTCACAGACGAGAATGAGCGGCTTTTCGGAGGGAGCTTCCAGGTTCTTATCAGGATAAGGTATTTCAATGGTGAACTGGGTTCCAACTTTGCATTCGGTAGAAATTTTGATAGTTCCATTGAGCTTATCGATCTCCTTCTTGAGGGCTGACATGCCTATGCCCCGTCCCGAGACATCCGTCGCACTCTCCTTGGTAGTTACATTATCCATGAATATCAGGCTGTAAAGCTGCTGCTTATCCATCCTGCTGACTTCATCTTTTTTAAATATTCCAAGTTCCACGGCCTTTCGGGCAAGTTTTTCGGCATCTATGCCGGCACCATCGTCTTTTACTATTATCCTCAAATTGCATATCTTCGAATGTTCGAAAATAATCTCAAGCGTTCCTTCCTCCGGTTTTCCCTGCATTGACCTTTCTTCGGGTATCTCTATTCCGTGATCGCATGCATTGTTTATCAAATGTATGACATTCCTCAAGATTCCGGAAAATATCTTGTTGTTGACCCGTATGTCAAGCCCCTTGAATTTGACGCTGATTTTTTTACCGAATTTTTCGGCCAGCCTTTGAGATCTTGAAGCATAGAGGGACTTGTACATTGAAAGCGGAGTTTTTTTGTTCTTTTCAAGCGTGTTTTCAATATATTCCTTGATATTCGTCGGAGCAATCTCCGCTATCTCATGCAACTCCTTGATCACGGCATTGTCAATGCGGTATTCCTGGCTGATTTCGCCGTCATAATTAAGCTGAAATATTTTTCTATACGCATTTAGAAACTGCCTCAGGTCATCCTCAACCCTCGTGGCATATCCCTGAATTTTTGTGAAAGCAACGCTGTCGAGCGAGCTAAACTTGCTCATATGGTTTTCGATAAGCTGCACCCTCTTTGCAACGACCTCAAGTCCATATGCGGCGGAGTTGCCTTTGATTGTATGAAACAGTCTTTTTATTGTGGTAAAGTCGCCA
>JADFZC010000522.1 GCA_015232735.1 Oligoflexales bacterium
TCGGTCACAAGCTATACAGGTATTGGATTCGGGAAAGGCAGAGTATCGTTTTTCACAGAGGGTGTTTTTATATACAACAGGTACAACAGCATTCCCGTCGAAGATGAAACCGACAGTGATAATGATAAAGATAAAGATAAAGATAATGATAATAATGATAATGAAAAGAAAAATAATGAGACACAGGATACTGAAGAATCTCCTTCAAAAATGGGGATGGGTGGACATATCGGCCTGGGTTACAAACTAAGTGATCGGCTGGAATTGGAAATAGGTTTTTCCTTATTTCATTATAATTTGATAGACGAAACCACACAATGGGAGACTGAGGCGACTCTTCCGCGAATCTCATATGAGATTCGACGTGTGACATTGTTTGGCGAGCTTATGTTTTTTAATGAAGGAGAAAACTTTGCCGTCCCCAGCAATATCGGGGCAAAAGTCGGCTTTGAATTGGAACTATAGGATGTTCTGGGCATCTTGCCCTTTTAATATAAACCTTTTTTTCTGGAGAATCATTATGACTAAAAAATTATCCGTTCTTATTTTTTTACTCTGCTCAGGATGGAGCTTTTCCGCCTATTCGGAATGTTACGACAAAAACGGAAAAGACATCAGCAAAAAAATGAAAAACAACACTGAGAAGGATTGTATTGCAGCCGGGGGCGCCAAATTTGAGGATGACGATTATTGCGTGAAAAAAACAGATGGCAAAAAAAGAATCCCCTCCGCAACCAGCAAGAAAGCCTGTGAAAGCGCCGGCGGAAAATGGATCAACTCTGTAGGGGATGATAAGGATTGATCCAAAATATTAAAACAGTATTTTGATCCGCTTCCTATAGCCTGTCGAAAAACCGCTAATTTTGTACCGCCCGTTTTTCCCAGTCTTTGATACCCGTCATGCTGAGCGCAGCAAAGCTTTTTTTTCTCGAAGATCTTCAAGCACAATCACAGTATGGTTTTTTACTGAGGTTGTTTGATACCTCATGCAAAAAATCCTGAAAGTGCCAAATCGACCTGAACAGTTACGAAAATTAAATCATCGACGCAGATTCTTTATATGGTAATTGTTTGTATTTACTATTATAATTCCATAATGTCAAAAAAAGGCTACAGGATATCAGAGGCAAAAACAGCAGTGAATATTGTTAGAGGTCAGTCAAGATCACAAGATCAGTTTGAAATCATTTGAAAAAAATACTTTGAAACACTACCACATTCAAAAAAACAGTTCGGGATAATCATCAATTTGTACTTGAGCGAATAATCAAAAACAGCATTGCATCTTTTAATAATTTTCAGGAGGAACGATATTGAATTTATTTAAATACCTTGCAGTACAAGATCTTCCAGGGTTTTGAAAATTTTAATGCATGATCGGAAAACACAAGACAGCAACACCCGTTTTTATGGCATGTCCTGTGCAATGGAGATTGCATCCACTGCAGGGCAGTTCCTGCACAATACAAATTGAAATAAGACAGTTTAGATGAGGGAGGAATCCATGAGAATTTTTTTTGTCATGCTAACAGGCATAATTTTTTCAGGTTGCAGCAAAACCGATACTGGAAGCGGTTTAAGTGCGGGCTCTGATATCGTTGATGGAGTACGAAAAGCTACTTTTCCCTGCAGGTACAATCCCGATGTATCTGAAAGAAAGATAGATTGCCTTGGGATTTCGAACGAGGCGCAGTGTAAGGCAGCGCCGGAATGCCTATGGGATTCATCAATACCCGTACCGGCTAATGGGCTTTGCGGTTATACTAAACCGTTGCCTCCACACCAAACAGGGCCTTGCCAGCATGCCCATACGGTTGAGGAATGCAACTCTATTCCCAATTCAGAATGTGTATGGAATCGAACCTCATCTTCATCCGCCACACCTGCCGCTACAACTGCCGCCACACCTGCCGCCACAACTGCCACCACACCTGCCGCTACAACTGCCGCCACACCTGCCGCTACAACTGCTGCCACACCCGCTTCAACTCCGACTTCAGACATTGCTCCAAAACCCGTTTCTGTCGCCAAGTCATGTATATATAAGGATCAAACACTTGCCGCGGGGGGAATATGCCAGAATATCAAGACTGAAACAGATTGTAACTCCTATCGTTCCGGTCTTTGTCAGTGGGCTGCACCATCCTCTCAATCTGACGCAACCACAGTAACAACCCCGCTTGTCAGGAACAGCTCTCCAAAAAGCGGCGTCGACTGCAAAAATTATAACCGCGATGGACGCACCTGCATCGAGGCTGGAATAAAGCCGGGCGAAATTAAAAATATGTGGGGTGGTGTGTGGCAGTGTGTTGACGGTTGCGCAAAAATGAAAAATTGATCTTGAAAGTGCCCTCCTGCCGCAAGTCTTCCGGCAAGAGATACGGGATCAGATGTTACCCTGATCCTGTTATTTTCTCAAAATATCGATCTGCCTGCATGATCATTGATTACGGATCTCCGATACTGAATTTTTTTCACAAAATGGATTTAATCTGCTATAATCAGTCTCTGGCGCGAAATGCGCCGATGGCGTGTCCTGACGAGCGTCAGCGAGTATAGGATCTCCCCGAAATTTCAACATATTTCAACCAGATCCTATGCTTTTCCTCGCTTGCCAGGATACTGCCGCGGCGCATTTCGCGCCAGGGACAAAAAAAGTCAGATCCAGTATCAAAATAGAGATCACCAGGATTTTTGTATATGCTGTCACCAAAAATTATTCTTCCATACCTTATAACAGTTAATATTCTCCTTGCATGCAAGTCAAAGAACCTGCCAGATGCCGGTAATTCTTCACCAGATCAAGACAGCAGCATCTCCGATGCCGATATACCACGGGATATAAACGCCAAATCCAACCCCTCGCGTCCGTCCGAGGATGATGGGGGTATACCAGGTTATTCTCTGGTTTGTGGCAATTATGAAACAGGGGCAGGTCGAATGACCAAGTTTCCTGATGGCACCTATTCCAATACGGACATCGATATCG
>JADFZC010000523.1 GCA_015232735.1 Oligoflexales bacterium
GGTTTAAAGCCTCTCCTGATTCGACACCCGGTCCTTCAGGGCCGGGTTTACATTGAAATCTTTTTTGCCAAGTATAACTGCCTCTCGACTCCACTTGACAATTCTTTAATGATATTCACATACTCAGAGGTGGCTTATGGCAACCTACCGATTTGAAAAATTTAACAGAGAACATGCGGTTCTGCAACGGCAATTCATCTCCTTCCAATACCGTTTCACCACGCTCCTCAGCTCAGTCCGTTTCTGAAAGGGGGATAAAAAAAATCGCCAGTGCTTCAAACACTGGCGACTTTAAAAGTGATAACAATTAGAATGTCATCGGCAGAATCTTACCAGCCGTATCGGCCGTAGCTGTAATTGCCCCAGGATCCTCCCCAGTAGTTGCTATAACCATAGCTGTATCCGCCATAATTATAGTAAGGATATCCCCATGAAGTTCCGCCGTAACCGTAACCATAGCCGTAACCGTAACCATAGCCGGAACCGTAACCATAGCCGCCGCAGCCACCCCAGCCCCACCAACTGTCTGTGGAACCTTCAGTTTTGGAATCATCACTCTTTACAGTGATAAGATTTCCCTTATTCTCAAGCTCTTTTGTGATGAGCGCCTGAAAATCCTCTGTAGCTGCCTGCTCTTCATTGCTCGCTCTCGTAGAGACTATCTCTCCGGTCAGGTCGTCTCTGACTGCGATAACATACTTGGGCAGATTTAACTCTTTGGCCTTTTCCGCTGTTAAAGCAACTGTCTTTGAGCTTTTATCAGCATCAACTGATTTCTTAGAATCACCATTACTTCCACAACCAACCAATCCAAGGACCAATACTGTAGCTAACAATTTTTTTACCATGCTTTACCTCCTTAATTTTTGAATAATAAAAAAATGCCATTATAGAAAAGCTTTAACTATTTATTTTAAAGCCACTTTCGTTATGAAATTCTTAATATTCTGTTTAGTATTATTTGTCAAACATTTTTTTAAAATAATTTGCATTATTTTATAATATTTTCTTCGACTATAATTTTATTAAAAAATTCAACAGATTAATTAACAATAATTTTCTATATCAGGACGGAAATGACGAATGGTTAATAAAAAAATTGAGTATTGATATGATATTTTTACATGGCGGGTGTTTATATCATAGATTTATATTATAGTATTCTAAGATTTGTTCAGCCTGTTTTTTAATATCTGTTTGGCGATGCTCTCCTCAATATCCATCATATAAATATTCCCTTTAGCCCTGTTTTGTACCTTTTCCATGCTGCTTACAACGGAAGCAGCAAAGGAATTGAAAATTTCAGCATCAAAATCGGTCAATGCATTTTTTGACATCAATTTTAGCGCCTCTCCCGCTGGAACCGCGGGTTTGTATACCCTCTTCATCAAAAGTGCAGAATATGCATCCGCTACAGCGATAATCCTTGAGTACAAATGTATTCCATTGACAGGATCATTTTCTTCTCTTCCCCGTTTTCCATCAGGATATCCGGAGCCATTCATTCGCTCATGATGTTCCAGCGCAACGCGGGGAACCATCGGATCTATAGGAGCTCCCTTTTCAATTGATTTGACCAGCTCGGTATGCCCAAATCTCGAATGCCTTTTCATTATTTCAAATTCCTCATTGGTAAAACTGCCTGGTTTATTAAGAATGTGAGAAGGAATCAAAGGCTTTCCAACATCATGATAAAGCCCTGCCTGAACAAGGGTACTGATCGCCCTTCGATCCATTTTTTTCAAGGAATTATTCTGACCGGCAATTATTCCTGCGAACATGGCAACTGAGGCGCAATGGTCGTAGAGCGAAGGGTCAGTGGAAATCATCCGACTCAGACTTCCTGCAGCAAGTTCATTATCCATCAGGTTTGTTACCATATATGCTGCAGCCGCTTTTGCCTTGCTTGCAACCTCAGGATTTATTCCGCAACTTGCGATCATCTGACTGGCACCGCTCAGGTCGTTAAAAACATAAAGAGTTTTGGGATCAATGGAAGGATCTTTCTCAATCAGGGATTTTATCTTTCTCTCCCTGATATCATCCAATACCCCAAAAAATTTCTGAATTTCAGATCTTAAAATGTACAGCCTTACATCAGCCCCACCTTCAAGCGTCGCCTTAAGTGCACTTTCGAGCAGTACCCTGGTGAACTCGGCAGGTTTTATATATTCAACCATCAGATCATCGATTTTCACATAAATGTTGAATTCTATGCCGGGCGAATCGAATAATAAATTATATCCATCTAAATTTATTGGCAAATATTTCCCGAGCAATTCTCTGTTCAGCCTTTCCGTCCTGCATCTTTTCTTTGTCGATTCTTTTAAAACATATTTTTTTGTCATGGTTTCTGCTTTCTTCCATAAATGGATAACCGCCGCCGAAACACCTTGGTCAAAAGGTTTTATTGAATTCCCCCCGCCGTAATAATATTGTTTCAAATTCCTATCAAAAAACCCTCCTTACAAATCCCGATCCCTCTATCGGAATGCTTGTTTCCAGGCAATTCAACCTCCATAAGGATTTCGGGTTAAGTCCATCCAAACTTTAGCCTTCCATTTGCCTCGGCGTGACCTTTCCCTAGAAATTGGCCATAGGCAGCGGGGGTCCCCCCCCACGCATCCCGGTCAGCATGGAAAACACCCAATTCAAACCGCAATAGGCTGAAACCTCAGTGGACATTCTGTACTGATTCCGTTTGAAGCATTTGCCAAAATGCGGGCACGCACTAAAGAATCCCTTTTTGTTTCCGAAACAATGTCATGAAAATCAAGGGATAAAAATATCCCGCATTTACAGCGCCACTCCATTCAAAACCAAGAGGTTCCTTCAATGTCGACTATAGAGACACAAAATTTTTAATTGAACTGCAAAAAATATTCTTCCAGGAAGCCACCGAAAACCTGGAGATGCTGGAATCCCTTTTTCTGTCACTTGAAAAGACTCCTACTGACGAGAAGATTATTTCAGAGAGGAAAACCA
>JADFZC010000524.1 GCA_015232735.1 Oligoflexales bacterium
CTTGTCGTGTCTTCTTCCCTCATTTGTCGCAAACCTTGGCTGATCCAGAAGTTCAAACATCGGCTCCTTCACCAGGCGGTGCCACTGAGGATCTCCGCCGATTGCCATGAAAATGAAACCATCCTTTGTCGCGTATGCATTTACCGGTATGAATTGCCTGTGTTCATTGCCCGCACGCTTGATCTCGGAAGGAGGACTTCCCATATCAAGCATTGGCAGAAAAGTGTGGAGCCACGAAACCGCGCTGATAGCCAGCGAAACGTCTATTTTCTTCCCTTTTCGGCCATTTTCCGCACGTTCAAGAAGCGCCAGCACAACTTGCGTGAAAGCTTCATCCCCAGCTTTAAGATCCGACAACGGTGGACCGCATTGAAGCGGAGAACCGTCTGCATGACCCGTCAGATCCATGAATCCGCAAAGGGCCTGAACCACTGGATCATACCCCGGAACATCCGGATAGGCGGTGCCAAGCGCCGAGATGCAGCACCAGATCAGATCAGGATTGACTGCATGCAAAGTGTCATAGTCCATGCCCAGGGATGCATGGTGGGCGGGAAGTGTGTTTGTACAGAACACATCAGCAGGAAGATCCCGGATCAGCCGATGAAGAAGTTCCCTGCCCTCCTTCTTTTTCAAATCGATTGCCACAGCCTCCTTGCCCAGGTTGGGAGCAATGAAATAACTATGACGATCCTCTCCGGCAAAAATCCGTCCGATGTACCTATTGGGATCCCCCTTGGATTTGCGTCCGGGAATGGGCGTCGGTTCAATACGTATGACACGCCACCCAAGGTGGACAAAACGCAGAGTCGCATAAGACATGCTTAGCGCCTGCTCCATGGTTACCACGGTCCTTCGCTTAAGACTCGTATATTCCTCATAAGACTTCATCGGATCACCTCACCCAGTCATTGATAGTGCCGTAACCGTTCCAGACAACCTCCCCATTTTTGGCAAGAACCATATCTATGGCGGAGGTTGGACAGTGTCCGCAGCACCAGCCGCATCCAAAACAGTGTTCGCGCGTTACCTGAGGCAACTTCCCCGCCTCCCTGTCGACCGTAATGGCCCCGTACGGGCAAAGCTGTTCGCAAGTCGGGCAACGGTTGCACTTGTCGTCCTTGAACCTTGGAATAACAGGGGTAAGGTCATCCATGGTCTGCTCGCGGTTCCAGCTGCGCAGATATCGAAAGTCCTTGCGGACACAGCCCTTGAAATCCTCTATTGTCCTGTAACCCTTTCGGTCCATGAAGGAGGAAAGTCCTTCAATGCATTTTCCAAGCACGCCTATGCCCCGTGAATATATGGACGAACACAGACCGGAAAGCCCGCAACCGGCCATCAGGTACCTCACGCAATCATCGTAGGTAAATGCGCCTCCTCCGCCCAGTACCGGAATCCTGACCGTCGAGGTGATTTCCATCACCTTTGCGAGCGAGAAGAGTTGCCACGGCCGGCCTATCAACCCTCCCATGGAAGCGGGTACTCCGAAGAACGACCCTGTTTCGTGATCGATCCAGCAGCCGTAAAAAGCATTGTTGGCCGATATGGCCGCGGCTCCAGCACGTTCAACAGCCAGAGCAACGGCTGCCATGTTCACGCACTGAGGCGTCATCTTGAAAATTATGGGAATCTTGACGGCTTCAACACATGCCTTGGTCACCCGATATGCGGTCTCAGGATCAATTGCCAGTGGCGCTCCAACCTCTTTCTGCGCATCGACCGCGCCGAACGTTGCGTGCGGGCCCCCCGTATCAAGTTCGACTATCTTTACGCCGGCAGCCTCCATATCCTTCAGGAAAGGGATCCACGTCTGGGCATCCGCTCCAATTCCCGAACAGGACCCGATAAACAGAACATCGTTTTCCAGGCAGGTTTTCAGGCACCTGGGAAGTTCATCCTCCAGCCACCTTTCATAAGGCACGTTGTGAAACATCTGGCTGCAGATCCACGCATCCTTAAGATCCATGCCGAACCTTCTCAGCGAGTAAAAATAGGGACGGGGCCAACGGTGCGGGCCATCGATCTTGTGTACCGTCTTTCCTATTATCCATCCGATTCCCTGATCGACGCACCGTTTCACAAGCCGCTCGTGTCCTCCAAAGTCACAGGATGTCACTCCAATAGGGTTCTTCACCGTAAGGCCGCAAAACTCTGTCCTCAAATTCGCCATAAATACCTCCATTCACTTCTGAAGCAGCAACACAGCCGCTCAAATCATCCGTCCGACTGTTGACTCTACACCAATTTCTGAAATTAATCGTTTTGCAACTATTAGCATGTTCTCTTTCGGTGCACAATAAAGATCGACTGACGAACGCAGGCCAAGCCAACCATACTTATGGAGTCCGAGATCATGTACAGGCATCAAATCGATCCCTTCCGCCCGCACATCCTTTGCCAGACGGGCAGTCTCGCAAATATTATCATCGTTATCATTGAATCCGGGAACAAAAGGGATGCAAATTCTCATCCTTGTGTATCTGCTCACTAGTGCGGCATTTGAAAGAATCCTCTCATTGCCGGAGCCGGTACCCAGCCTGTGTGCCTTGGTATCCATATGCTTGATATCGAAAAGCACAAGATCCGTGTAAGGCAGGACGGCTTCAAGCGCAGAGGGTTCGGCGAATCCTGATGTATCCAGAACAGTTGAGATCCCCTTTTTTCGGCAGGCACTGAAAAGCTCGGCACTTGCCTCCGCTTGAAAAAGCGGCTCACCGCCGCATAACGTCACACCGCCCTCTTTGCCATAAAATGGCAGATCCTTCTCCGCTTCCATGAGAATCCGGGGGATGTCGAACAATTCACCCACGGTGCGCCTTGCACCATAGGGGCACAAGGACACGCACCTGCCGCAGCCGATGCACCGCCCCCGATCTGTTTGGAAAGAATCATCCACTTCGATCGTATCTTTTGAACATGAGCCAAGGCATGCGCCGCACCCTTTGCAAAGCCTCTCAATAAAGTATAGCTGCCTCAGGGGAG
>JADFZC010000525.1 GCA_015232735.1 Oligoflexales bacterium
AGGTTTGAAAATATCGTAGGAGATACAAAAATCTATGCCAAGCTTGAATATTTCAATCCCATGTCCAGCGTAAAGGACCGGATTGCCGCAAGCATGATTGAGGATGCCGAGAGAAAAGGGTTGATTGACAGGGAGACCCTTCTGATTGAGCCTACAAGCGGAAATACCGGTATCGGGCTTGCCTTTGTCGCCGCAGTGAAGGGATACAGGATTCTTCTTACGATGCCTGAGACCATGAGTGTTGAAAGGAGGTCTCTTCTCAAATCGCTTGGCGCCACCATAGTCCTTACCGAGGGTTCAAAGGGTATGGCTGGTGCTGTTGCGGAGGCAAACCGCCTGCATGGGGAGACCCCTAACAGTTTTATTTTAAATCAATTTGGAAATCCCGCGAATCCTGAGGTACACAGGAGGACAACGGCCAGGGAGATAATCAGGGATACTGAGGGAAAGATCGATGCTTTTGTCGCTGGTGTCGGCACGGGGGGCACCATAACTGGGGTAGGTGAAATCCTGAAAAAAGAGATTCCCGGGATCAAGGTTTATGCCGTGGAACCTCTCGCCTCTCCGGTTCTCTCCGGAGGGAGTCCCGGTGTGCACAGACTTCAGGGAATTGGTGCCGGATTTGTGCCCGAAATACTTAACAGGGAAATTTATGATGAAGTGATAAAGGTGAGCAATGAAGATGCTATTGAATCGGTGAAACAGCTGGCATGCAGGGAGGGACTTCTTGTGGGTCTTTCTGCTGGCGCGGCGTTTCACGCGACACTTGAACTTGGAAAAAGGGAGCAGTACAAGGGGAAAACGCTTCTGACCATTTTCCCGGATTCGGGAGAGAGGTATTTAAGCCTCAATCTTTTTTGACAGGCTTTAAATTGGTCGCTGGCGTATTCGCGCCAGCTGCTAATTAAATGGCCCCGTCAAAGGAATCGACGGGGCCTTAACTAGGAGACTTCTAACGATGAAATTAAGCCAATAAGCACTCCAGAGGGGGGAGAGAAGCACCTAAGACAGCTTAACTGTAATCCTGATTTATTATTTTGAACCTGAATTATCTTTTTGTGAAAACGACGCTGGAATCATGTCAGCTTTGACTTCCGATTTTGCCAGTTCAAAACCTTTGTCGTGAGCTTTTATTAACAGCAGCGCCTTATCACGAAGGGGCGGTTCAAGTGTCGCAACAAGATTCTTCATTTCCTTTATGCTTTCGTTCTTGTCGCTTTGGAGAAAATATCTGGCGGTTATCATATGATATAAAGCAGAGGACTGCTTTTTAACACTGTTCTGGTTTCCTGCCGCAGCGCTCATGTATTTTGCATATTTTGCGGTGTACTTTGCGATGTTCTTTCGGACTTTGTCAATGCTGGAATAATCCGGGTTATCCCTGAATATTCTGGAAGCCTCTTTGGGTCCGACATCTGAAATGTAGTAGGCAAAAGTGATGTTTGCCTTGTAAAGATCTTCGATTATTTCGAGCCTTCTTGCTGAATCCGCAATGTCGATATCGACCAGCATCTCCTGTATTTCGAGAAGGAGCGCCCTGGCGGACTTCTCTGATTTTGGTATCCTTGCCTCGATTTCGGGATCCCGCAGGCTTTTTTCACTGACAGAAACCCTGTTAGAGTCTAAAGCGGCGCTTGATTGGTTTGGGACATGGTTTTCCCTGGCAAAAATTGTTGAGCTATATACCGAGAAAAAAAAGAGGGCAATTATCGTTTCGATACCTTTTACAGAACACAACATACAAAACAACTCCAGATCAGCAGAAAAGAGACAGCAAGAAGAAAAAGAAAAAACAGTGGACTCTAAGTATCACCCTTAAACCCGGGAAGGCTTAAGGCATTTTTTTTAAGCAATAATTGTTCCCCTGTATCACTTTCTGCCATTTCGCTGTGAAATCTGCAAATTAGATCCATATTGATCGAAAAAAACAGGGTTTTGAGTGTCGAGATTTTTTACATTTGAAAAAATAAGATACAGAAACGCAATCTTGCCGACTCTTCTGTGCGGTGGAAATGGCAAGCACCGAAGTGATGTGCCGGACAGTATCCGGCCAGCACTACTAGTCGCTAGCCGAGGACCTTTCTGATCTTCTCCATCGCGTAATCTATCTCTTCCTTTTTTATTACAAGCGGAGGAGCAAAACGGATGATCCAGTCATGGGTTTCCTTTGCCAGAATGCCTTCATCTTTCAGCATATTGGTATATTTACGGGCTTTTCCCGCAGATTCATTGAGAACGACTCCGATAAGGAGTCCCTTGCCTCTGATTTTTGCAATCTTGTCGGTCTTGAAGCTCCTCAGCTGGCCCATAAAATATTGGCCGAGCTCGGTAGCCCTCTCCTCCAGCCTCTCTTCAATGAGAACATCGAGAGAAGCTATAGCCACGGCGGAACCCAGAGGATTGCCTCCGAAAGTCGACCCATGAGTTCCTGGTGTAAAAATGCTCATGAGATCCTTGTTGGCCGCTATGGCTGATACAGGAAACACACCGCCGCCCAAAGCCTTGCCCATAATGATGATATCCGGAACAATATTGTCATGCATAAACGCGAAAAGCTTACCGGTCCTGCAGAAACCGGTTTGTATTTCATCTGTGGCAAACAGGATATTATGCTTGTCGCAGATCTTTCTTATACCGGCGAGATAGCCATCATCCGGAACCACCACTCCTGCCTCTCCCTGAATCGGCTCGACCATTATACCGGCGGTATTGGGCGTTATCGCTTTTTCTATTTCTGAAAGATCATTGTACTTCACAATTTTGAATCCGGGGGTGAAAGGGCCGTAATTTATCGATGAATCCGGATCGGTTGAGAATCCGACGATGGTCGTTGTCCTGCCGTGAAAATTATTCTCCATGACGATAATCTCGGCTTTGTTTTTCTCGATGCCTTTCTTTTCATAGGCCCATCGCCTTATCAGCTTGATAGCTGTCTCCACGGCTTCTGCCCCTGTATTCATTGGCAAGACCATGTCCTTGCC
>JADFZC010000526.1 GCA_015232735.1 Oligoflexales bacterium
ATTGTTCGATCCCTCCGAACCTGCACTTTTCAATGTGCTGTTTTGATTTTGAAAACATGCTGTCTGCATAAAAAGAACGGCTGCTGCTACAAGTCTGATTTTCATTTGGAAGCTCCTTTTTCCCAAGAAAAATTTTTAAAGAGAGATGTTCATAAAAGTGAGTAAATTATTTGATTTCAGGTAGATAAGCACTATGCATTTATGATGAAGATGCGAAGAACTTTGAGGACAAATCTTTGTGTAGACTATTGATCCACATCCCGTTTCAGAGGCTATGTCTCAATTTACACTCCTGACAGATCACTGGGTTAGCAGAGAAGAACCCGCCCCTCGGGCGCCGCCGGGGGGCACAGTGTCAAATGCAAACCAGGCGCCAATGTGGTAAATTTACACAGTCCTGGCATTGAAGGCATTGGGCACGGATAGTCCAAATTCAAAAGATTTCTTTTGGTTGCAAATATGGCCTATAATCTCATCAAGATCTTTTCCAAAAGAGGAAGGGACAGCGGCAGGATCAGGCACATGGCAATTCGTGTAAAATTTTCTTTTCAACCATCTGGATATTAGACAGTCGCTTATCAAATCGGCAGCAGGAAAACTTTCAATGAGCCAGTTTCAGGACAACGACACCGGAAATTATCAGAAGAACACCAAAAATACGCAAAAGAGAGTAGGGTTCGCCATACAGGATCAATCCCAGAATAAAAGTGCCGGCGGCCCCTATCCCGGTCCACACGGCATAAGCTGTTCCCATCGGAATCGTTTTTTGGGCAAACCACAGGAACAGACCGCTTCCGGCCATGGTAATCACTGCTAAAAGGATTCCCCAAATTCTATATGAACCGGCCTGCGCAATTTTAAGGCCCACGGGCCAGCCGATTTCAAATATGCCGGCCAGGATCAGGGCGATCCACGCGGTTCCAACTGACGATAATTCTCCCATTTGCTGCACTCCGTCTCTTATTTGCGAGGGCATGAACGATTCAAGGATTGGGCAACGGCCCGACCGTGCTCGTTTCTATAGGCTTAAAACAGGCCGCCGGAACTGCGGACTTTAAAGCGTAATTTGCGGCCGCGGGATCTGCAAACTGGGGATTTGCGACAATCGGTTTTGGATCGATTATATCGCCGGTATTCGGCAGGTTTCCGTTTGCGCCCCAATAGATATTCCCGCTGATTTCAAGCGGCATCGTGGGGACTTGCTTGTCCTTGAAAAAATCCCACAGCGATACCATGTCCTGGGAATCGCCGGAATAGACTATATTGCATGCAAACACGTTGCTGTTCATGTCAAATTTGTCGCTGTTCTGATACAGTCCGAGCTTTCCTGCCTCGGTGATGTCAAATATGTTGTTCCGCACCGTGTTGTGGTCGCCGCTGTGGTACTGGACTGCCCATTGGCCGGTCCCGTAGACGATATTGTTTTCAACCCTTGCATTTGACAAAAGGTCGTCGAGATAGATGGCTTTGCTGCCATTCTTCAGGCTGCCATACCTTCCAATGATATTGTGCGATATTATGACCGAAGCTCCGCTATGCCCGCGGTCCATCAAGTAAATGGCCCCCCCATCCGCCACGCTCTGCATGGTATCGTAAACGGCGTTGCCATCGATGAGAAGCCCGCTGAGGTTGTTTCCTGCCACAAAATTTCCCGAGATGCCGCAATATCCCGTACCCTTTATCAGATTGTGCGTGATTTTTCCATCCACGAAGCTGCCGGCGAATTTGATTGCGGCCTGGTTCCAGCCGCTTGACGTGATATTTTTAAAGGTGTTGCTGTCTATCAAGATATCACGGACATCCTCCGCGTTGATTCCGTCAGTCGTGAAATTCTGGATGGTAAGCCACCGCACCCTTATTTTTTGACAATTTTTGATATTGAAAGCCATGTCCGTTTTCCCTCCTCCATCAAGGATAGGCGTCTGCCCCGGGTAAGCGAGCCAGGATTCTCCCAAGTCGCTGCTGCCGAGTTCAATCCTGCCCGTCAGGGAATAGGTCCCGCCCATAAGATATACGGTCTTGACCGCAGCGGATTTCTGCATTGCAGCCTGAGCCGCAGCCAGCGTGGCAAAAGGAGCCGAGGGGGCATTGCCCGCATTTGTGTCCTTTCCCTCCGGCGACACATAAAAAGCCGGCCCCGCTGGAACCTTGGATGATGAAGCGCCTGCTGGCGCTGACGGCGAGGGGCTTTTCGGGGCGGGGGCTGGCGACGGGGTTTCGGTTTTTACAGGTTCACCTGCGGGTACTGATGCACCTCCTGTCCGGGTTTCCGCGGCATTTGAAGGGAGCTGGGGGGAAGGCGGACCTGTGGGGGCCTCCTTTGTACCTGGTGCCGGTGTGGACGAACCTGTTGAATTGGCGGTATCAACCTTTGAATCCACGGGCTCCCTCTTCTTTGCCGTGACTCCATTGTTGTTGCAGCCTGAGATCAAAAGAGACGCCATGAAAAAGGTCATTTGAAAGGTGGGAAAAAATCCGCTGCATTTTGGGGGTCGGTTCATACGCCTCTCCTTTTTTATTTTGTCAGCCGCTTTAAAAATAAAAGGACCGTTTGATCCTATGCCGGCAAAGGTGAAAGTCCCCGCGAAATATACCTTGAGAATTCATTTATTGTGCTTATCAGATAGCTTTCGTCAAAATTCGCGACAAGCTTTATCGTGCCGGAGATCGAAAACGAATACGACAATATCGAAAGGCTAACCTTCTCAAGATCGACATCGGTCCTCACAAGCCCCCTTTCCCTCATTTTTAGAAGCCTGTCCTGAAGATTCTGAAGCACGCGTCTTGCTATGGAGGCGTCAACCTTCTCCTTGAGCGTGGTGTCGATGATCATCCTTTCAAGTACCACTTTCAGAAAATCCCTCTTCTCCTCAAACTGCCTGTGCAGGCTCAAAAGAAAATTCCCTATCTCCTCCTCGATGGTATCGGCCATCGGGGAAAGACGCCACTCAAGTCCCTCGCCTTCCAGAAAAAATATGCT
>JADFZC010000527.1 GCA_015232735.1 Oligoflexales bacterium
TGATGCCGCTTCCCTCAAGATCCAGTACTGCCGGCTTTTGAAGTATCAGCGTCTTCTGGAATGAGTTTGCGTAACTCAGCTTTCTTGTATGATCCTCCTCCTGGTTTCTTTTCCTCCAGACATAAATGTTAATGCCTATACCCGCAAGATCGAGGCCGGCCCCATGGATGAATATGAGCAGAAATATTATTTCGATCAAATGCCTGTTCATATTGTAATTGAAGTGGTTGTTCAGAAAATAGGTGATAAGGTAGCATATCGGGACACTCCAGGCGGCCGAAAAAATATATGCCTTTTTGTTTCTTTTCATGGACATCACGGCCATCGCCATAAGAATGCCGATAGTCCACTCGGCCTCGACAATAAAAAGAAACAGGGGCGGATAAGAGCCGTAAGGATACGTCAAAATAAAGAATATCTGTGAAAATATCACAAACATGAGATAGTTGAGAAGAAATCGGGGAAGCTCCCGCGGGCCTCAAATTGCGGTATATAATGATGCTCTCTTAAGTATTCCGGATTTGTTGCCATTGCGAGTAATATATCATAAGTGCCAAAAATCGCCGCTAAAGAAAATATTCGGTATTTCCGATATGTTATTGGGAAAAAAAGTAGCTTCTCAAAAACGTCTGGTAATTCCATGTTTCGATACCCGACCCTCGAGTGCCGACACCCGCTTCCCGAATTTCGATCCCGATCCCAATCCTGCTTTTTTTTCAGGCACTTACATGAGCCGGGATCGGGATCGACAATCGGATATCGAGAAATCGGGACTCGGGCATCGGATTACCAGACGTTTTTGAGAAGCTACTCCGGAATTTTCTTCAGCGAGCGGTTATGTCGTTTGTATAACCTTTAGGCAGTTTCCATCCCCGGTGAAGGTCCCGGGGTTTATCGTTATCTTGCCACTTTTTTTGGCCCAGGGAAAGAGGCACTGTCGTGTGTCTCCATTGTAGTGCTAAGAGGGACTGTCGTGTGTCCCCATTGTCAAGAGGGACTGTCGTGTGTCCCCATTGTTCATTGTTATTGTACAGGGAAAGAGGGACTGTCGTGTGTCCCCATTGTACTCTATTGTGGAAGAGGGACTGTCGTGTGTCCCCATTGTAGCGTGTGTCCCTGTTAAGGAACACTGTCGTGTGTCTTCATTGTGGTAGCAGGGAAAGGGGGACTGTCGTGTGTCCCCATTGTAGTCAGCTTCATCACTACGTACATTATCACCGTTCCGATAACCGTGGTCACAAGCATGAATGAAAACATCTGCTGATATCCCGCCACCGTTCCCTGGCTTTTGTCAAGCCATCCGCCAAAGAGCTTGTAAATATAGATATCGGGGATAAACCCTATGAGAGAGGCAAAGCCTATCGCAGTTCCTGTCACTTTAAGGGGGACTTCAAGGTCGTCTATGATCGCAAAGTACAGACCGCGCATGATATATACGGCGATGCCCATCAACACTATATTGGCGACGCAAAGCGGGATCATTCCCGGGCTGCCGGGCATCAAAAGGAATATGACAAGCGCTACAAGTATTATCAGGTATCCCGTGAACAGAACCTTTGTCCTTGATCCGATCCTGTCAGCAAGGATTCCTCCGAGCGCACCTCCCATGAACTGCATTACGTATCTTTGGAATATCCCGATTGCCGCCGCAAGCGGGACCGACGCGCCGAATACGTTCTGGAGGTAGGGCGAAGTGTATGTCATTCCGGCAAATATTGAATAGGTAGTAAAGACCACGCCGCACAGGAGCCACACCCTTGGCATCATTATAACTTCCATAATGTCCTTTGCCAGAGGGCTTGTCTTTTCCGCGTTTTTGGGATCTTCAAGCATGAAAAAGGTCAGGATGCCAAGGGCTATGTTCAGGATGCCGTATATTTTTATCACCCAGCCGATTCCGTGGGCACCCTCCCCGAGTTTTGCGTAAAGGGCGAGCAGCGCATAGGCGGCCAGCGCAGAGGTAACGCCCCTGCCTCCCTCGAGAAAGCCGTACAACCTGCCCTGTTCCCCTGAATCCCCGAGCGTCCTTGTTATTTTCAGAAGCGCGGCCCAATAAGTGAGCACTGTCGTCACTCCCCAGAGGGCATGTATCACCATGTTCATTTCATACGATGGAAAAGTGACAAAATAAAATCCAAGAAGACCCGTAAGAATAAAGGAAAGCGTCAGCATCTTCCTTGCACTCACCCTGTCGGCAAGCCAGCCTCCGGGAAAGTACGATATCGTTGCGACTATCGCATAGACTGTCATGAGATTTCCATACTGTTCATGATTCAGTCCCAGTGCGCTCTGAAGCTGGGCGTAAAAAGCGTATCTCAGGTACGGAAGCTGAAATATGACCCCGCCCCCTGCCGCCATTATGGCAAGGCTTATCCATCTTTTGTTAAATGCAGACATTATTTTGGCTCCTCTATACTGATTGAAAAAGGACATTCCTGGGGGAGAGCTATACATTGCGGTCTGAATTTCTGTCAATAAATGAATGAATATGGACAGGGCTTAAGGCTTTTTATTCGAAAAAAGGACAACAGCCTCGGATCATTGAATCTTTAATTTGCATTTCAACATTGGGTATGAAAAGACAGAAAATGAAGCTATCATTTGATGGAGGGTATCTTATGCACCATGATCTTTCATGTTATCTAAAAAAATTCCTTCTTGCCGCCTCCATCTGTTTTTTTGGAGGATGCAACTCCATGTTTTATTATCCTGACAAGGAAACGTATCTTAAACCGTCCGATTTGAAAACAAGGGTGGATAATGCTGTGATAAAAGTTGCCGACGGAGAGAAACTGCAGGCATGGATTCTTCCTCCGTCACAGGCGGCAAAAGGGGTGGTGGTTCAATTTCATGGCAATGCCCAGAACATGACGGCACATGTCGCCTTTGTACACTGGCTTATCAAATACGGCTATTATGTGGTTGCCTTTGATTACCGGGGTTACGGGGGGTCCACAGGCGATCCTGACCGAAAGGGGG
>JADFZC010000528.1 GCA_015232735.1 Oligoflexales bacterium
TTCCAGCTTCCCTGGCTGCCGCGTCGAAATTCTGATCGATTTGCATGAGACCGGAAATTCTCATCTCACGTGAAGCGGAGGATTCGTATATGCCTTAAGAAAAAGACAGAAAATTGCAGGGGCGAGCTGGCTCATGATCATTTCACTCCCCTTACAGTCCTGAATTCTGACTTTGGTTTTAAAATTGCATTCCGGAGAAACCAGTTGGCGAGGATGTCTTATGAATCCTCTTGTTTTTATATTTCAATTCTCTTTTACAGCCTGCTTGAAACGGATTTGATCTTTTATTATATCTCTGCGTTCAATTCCACAAAAACAGGTGGAAGGAGAACGTTTTTAGATCTGAGGCTGCCTGAAAAATGTCACTGGAATCTATATCAGACAAACTAAAAATACTGCCCCGTTTAAGCTGGCTGCGGGTCAGCGGATTCAGCGCCGGATTTTCCCTGTTTTTGCTCCTTGCGACCATCATCGGAATTTATGCGCCTTTTGAAGCGGATGGTGCTCACTTCAGCGGAAGAAATATCCTGACTCTCTTTTCGCTGCTTGCCGTCTATGGAGGATTTTTTTCCAAGATCGGCGACAGGCTCCCTCTTTGGAATCAATACCTTGGCGGTGGTCCGCTTTTCGTCTTTTTTATCTCTGCCGCTGCCGGCACCTGGGGCCTCATACCGCAGGATTTCCTTCATTCGGTGGCGGTTTTCTACAGCAAAACTCCTGTCAACTTCCTTGATCTTTTTATAGGCATTCTTCTCGTAGGTTCCATCCTGTCACTTGAAAGAGGGACGCTTGTCAAATCCATGGGCGGATATATCCCGCTCATGCTGATTGGCCTTATGGGCGCGGTCCTGACGGCAGTCACCGCAGGCGCTCTTTTTGGCAAAACCCCACTTGATGTCGTCATCAATTATTTTCTTCCCATCATGGGCGGCGGAATCGGAGGCGGCGCCATTCCAATGTCACAGATACTCGCAAAGAAAACCGGGCAAAGCTCGAAGGAGTGGTTTGTCTTTGCCGTCTCAATATTGACGATGGCAAACATTATCGCCATTCTTCTGGCTGTCTTTTTAAAGAAAATGGGAACGCGGATGCCCTGGCTCACGGGAAACGGCAAACTTGTCCTCTCAGAGAGCGCTTTGCAGCCGGAAAAAGAGGTGGATGAAGTCGTTGCCGGCGAGGCCGACTATATGTCATCGCTGATGTTGACGGGAATTTTGATCCTTTTGGCCACTCTTCTTGAAAAGGCATGGCTGATGCTCAATCCTCCCGTTGAAATCCACTGGATGGCTTTTCTTGTCATAATAACTGTTGCAATGAATCTTGCAAATGTGACTTCGCTGCGGGTTCGAAAAGACGTCGGAAACCTGCAGAAATTTTTCGCAGGACATGTCACCCATGTTCTGATGGCGTGTGTCGGATTTGAAACCGATGTCAGGGAAATCGTAAGTTCGCTTACACCAGCCAACCTTGTCATCGCATTTGCCACTGTTCTGGGTGCTGTCGGCTTCATAATGCTGGCGGCAAGAAAAATGAAATTCCATCCCATCGAGGCGGGCATCGCCGCGGGACTGTGCATGGCAAGCCGGGGCGGCTCGGGAAATGTGGCTGTTCTGGGTGCCGCCGACAGAATGGAACTGATCTCCTTCGCCCAGATCTCCACGAGAATCGGCGGAGCTTTCATGCTCGTTGTCGCCTCTTTGATATTTGGGTTCTTTTGCTGAGCGTCAGCGGCTTTGGAATAACCGGGACAGGCTCTGATGCAAAGGCTCAAACCTGCGCACGAATCCAGGGCAGTTTACCGCCCTTGCGCAGAATCTCAATAACCGGGACAGGCTCTGATGCAAAGGCTCAAACCTGCGCCCTAATCCAGGGCAGTTTGCCGCCCTTGCGCAGAATCTCAATAACCGGGACAGGCTCTGATGCAAAGGCTCAAACCTGCGCCCTAATCCAGGGCAGTTTGCCGCCCTTGCGCAGAATCTCAATATCCCGCTTCGACAAAGCATGCGTCAATTCAATCCGCTGGTCCTTTCCGGCAATCTTCATGATGACCTGCCCGATCTCCAATCTGGAAATATCCACTTCCAGAAAATCCCCCTCGTCGATCAGCCCATAATCCTCCGGACTTCTGAATGTCAGGGGTAAAATGCCAAAATTGATCAGGTTCGAAAGATGAATGCGGGCGAACGATTTTGCGATAACCGCTCTCACTCCCAGATATTTCGGGGCCAAAGCCGCATGTTCCCTGCTGGACCCCTGTCCATAGTTGTTTCCTCCAATCACAAAGCCGCCGTTTTTTTCCAAAGCCCTCCTTGCGAATCCGGGATCGCATGGCTCAAAGACAAATTCCGCAATTTTGGGAACATTGCTGCGAAGGGGCAGAATCTTCGCCCCGGCCGGCATGATGTGATCGGTCGTGATATTGTCGCCGACTTTTAGCAGCGCCTCTCCGGACAAGAGGTCGGAAACCGGATTGAAAGAGGGCAGAGGAGCTATGTTAGGACCGCGAATGATCTGAACCTCGCGCGCCTTTTCCATTGGAAGCGGCGGAATAAACATATTGTCGTTGACATCAAAATTCGATGGCATTTCAAATTCAAAATCTGGAAAATCAAGTGTCCTGGGATCAGTCAGCCTGCCGGTCAGCGCCGTTGCGGCAGCCGTTTCAGGGCTCACAAGATAGACCATGGCATCCTTCGTGCCGCTTCGCCCTGGAAAATTCCGGTTATAGGTACGAACGCTCACCCCTTCCGAACACGGGGCGGCGCCCATGCCGATGCATGCTCCGCAGGCATTCTCCTGGATTCTCGCCCCTGCCGCGACAAGATCAAAAAAAGCGGAGGAGGAGGCAAGATGGGAAACCACCTGGCGGGAGCCCGGATTTATTATGAGATGAAGATCCTCCGATATCGTCCTCCCCTTCAAAATATGGGATGCAGCCATGAGATCGCGAAGCGATGAATTGGTGCAGCTGCCGATAC